>NZ_JAMYLL010000042.1:0-51409 GCF_040318045.1 Mesorhizobium sp. M1338
TTGCGGGTTCGCTTGCTACTTGCGGGGGGGGGGGGCCGCCTTTCCCCCGCCCCGCCCCCCCCCGCCCCCCCTTTCTCGGGGGGGCGCCGACGCCGGGCGCCGGGGGGCCCCCCGCGGCGAGAATGCAAAGCGCGCCGATCGGCCCGCAACCGGTGACCAGGACGCGCTTGCCGAGCAGCGAGCCGGCGCGGTTGAGGGCATGCAGCGTCACCGCGAACGGCTCGGCGAAGGCAGCTTCGTTGATGGAAACGTGATCCGCGACCTTGTGGCATTGCCACGCCTCCGCGACCAGGCGCTGGCGGAACGCCCCTTGTATATGCGGCATGGGCATGGCGCTGCCATAGAAGCGCATGTTCAAGCACTGGTTCTGCATGCCTTGCAGGCAGTAGCGGCAGGCATTGCAGGGCCGGCTGGGCGAGATAGCCACGCGGTCGCCGACAGCGAGGGTGGAAACCCCGCCGCCCATCGCCTGCACCGTGCCGGCAACCTCGTGGCCAAGGATCATGGGTTCACGAAGGCGGATCGCGCCGAAGCCACCATGGTTGTAATAATGCAAGTCCGAGCCGCAGATACCGCCCGCTTCGACGGCGATCTCGACCTGCCCATCGCCAGGAACGCCCGGATCGGTCTCTTCGATCCTCAGGTCTTTTGCCGCATGGATGACGATCGACTTCATGAACGCGATCCTTTCTCAAACGACCGGTGTCAGCAAGGATTGCCCGCCGAAATGGGCGGCGAGGTTGTCGCGGACAAGTCGACCCATGGCTTTGCGGGTCTCAACCGTGCCGCTGGCGTGGTGTGGTTGCAACACGACGTTGGAAAGCTTCAGAAAGCGCTCGTCGATTGTCGGCTCATTCCAGAACACGTCGAGCCCGGCGCCCTTGATCGCGCTGGATTCCAGCGCGGCGAGCAGCGCGGTCTCATCGACCGTGCTGCCGCGCGAGATGTTTATCACGATGCCGTCCGCTCCGAGCGCTGCCAGGATCGCCGCATTGATGATGTGTTTCGTGCTTTCGCCGCCCGCCAGCGTTACGATCAGAAATTCGCTGTCGCGCGCCAGTTCGAGCAGATCGCCGACAAAAGTATAAGGAAGATCGTCGCGCTTGCGATTGTCGAAATAGGAAATTGCGCAGTCGAAGGCAGCCGCGCGCCTCGCCACCGCCGCACCGACGCGGCCCATGCCGACAACGCCCAGCCTTTTTCCGCAGACACGCGTAACCAGCCCCATATTGCCCTTGCGCCAGCTTCCATCGCGCACATAGGCGTCTGCCTGCGGGATTTTTCGCGCGACGGCGAGCAGCAGCCCGATGCCGATATCGGCCACATCCTCGGTCAAGACATCCGGCGTGTTGGTGACACGGATGCCGTTCGCCCTGGCGTAGTCGAGGTCGATGGCATCGGTGCCAACGCCATAACAGGAAACGATTTCGAGCTTCGGCAGTTTTGCCATCAGAGCGGCGCTGGCGCCCAGCTCGCCGCGCGTGGCGATGGCGCGGATCGCGCCGGCGTGGCTTGAGAGCAGCGCGTCCTTGTCCTCTTCCTGCCAAAGCTTGTGGACGCGATATTTCGCCTCAAGGTCTCCCATGTCCCAAGCCGGATAGGGGCCTGTCATCAAAATGTCGGTCACCGCGTCATCTCCTGTGCGAGTTCATTTTTCCCATTGACTATGTTATCGATAACATTCATGTCAATAGGGTCTGGCCGCGGCGCGATGGAAATCGCACCACTTCAGGGGACATTCTTCGGGAGGAGCATTTGAGCAGTTCATTGTTCGATTTGACCGGCATGCGGGCGCTGGTCACCGGCTCGGGTCAGGGGATCGGCCTGGCGCTGGCCGAGGGGTTGGCGCAGCACGGCGCCGAAATCGTGCTCAATGGACGCAGCGCCGAAAAAGTCAGAACGGCGGCGGATGCACTGACAGCGAAGGGACACAAGGTCGACAGCGCCGTCTTCGACGTCACCGATCACGCAGCGGTCGTCAAAGGCGTCGCCGAGATCGAGGCCACGCTCGGCGCGATCGACATCCTTGTCAACAACGCGGGCATGCAGTTTCGGGCGCCGCTCGAGGAGTTTCCCGCCGACAAGTGGGATGAATTGCTGCGCACCAACATCTCCAGCGTGTTCTTCGTCGGGCAAGCGGCGGCGCGGCACATGATCCCGCGGCGGCGCGGCAAGATCATCAATATTGCCTCGGTGCAGAGCGAACTGGCACGGACGAACATTGCGCCCTATACGGCCACGAAAGGCGCTGTGCGCAACCTGACGCGCGGCATGTGTGCCGATTGGGCGAAGCATGGCTTGCAAATCAATTCCATCGCGCCGGGTTACTTCAAGACGCCGCTCAACCAGGCGCTGGTCGACAATCCCGAGTTTTCGGCCTGGTTGACCAACCGCACGCCGGCGGGGCGCTGGGGCAATGTCGGCGAACTGGTCGGCGCGGCGGTTTTTCTGGCCGGCCCGGCTTCATCCTTTGTCAACGGACACACGCTCTATGTCGATGGCGGCATCACAACCTGCCTTTGAGCCCCCGCTCATCGTCGTGATGGGCGTCAGCGGCTGTGGCAAAACGAGAGTCGGCGTCGAGATCGCCGCGCGGCTTGGGCTTGCCTTCGTCGAAGGCGATACGCTGCATCCGCGCGGCAATGTCGAGAAAATGTCGGCGGGCATACCGCTTTCCGACGATGATCGTTGGCCTTGGCTTGACCTGTTGGGTGCAGCCTTGCGCCATGCGGATGAGGAAGGCCATGGGCTCGTCGCGAGTTGCTCGGCGCTGAAGAAATCCTATCGCGATCGCCTTCGCCACGGGTCTGGCGGGCGGTTGCTTTTCGTATTTTTGGACGGGTCACATGCCTTGCTACAGGCCAGGATCGCCGAGCGACGCAGCCATTTCTTTCCACCGGCGCTGCTCGACAGCCAGCTCGCCACACTGGAGTATCCCGGCGACGAACCGCTGGTGGTCACGGTGGACATCGCCGCGCCCGTCGACAGGATTGCCGATGCGGCGTTGCAGGGGCTGGGCGCCTTTGGGGTCGCCCCTGTCAGGATCAAGGAAAAAGGCACGTTGAGATGACGCAAGCAGTAAAAGTCGCCGTTGTCGGCGCCGGCATCATGGGGTCGGCGATCGCCACCCGTCTGATCGAGACGGGGCAAGTGGTTACGGTATTCGATCTGGACAAGGCAAAGGTCGCCGCCCTGACTGCAAAGGGTGCGGCTGCCGCCGCGTCAGTTGCCGAGGCAACACGGGTGAGCAGCTTCGTCATCCTCAGCCTCAACCATGCCGATATCGTGCGTTCGGTGGTGTTTGGCGATGGCGGTGTCGCGGCGAGTGCGTCACCCGAAAAATTGCTGATCGACATGTCCTCGATCGATCCTGCCGACACCGCGCAAATGGCCAGCAGGCTCTCGGCCGAGACCGGCATGAAATGGCTCGATTGCCCGCTTTCGGGTGGCGTTCCGGGCGCATTGGCCGGCCGGCTGACTATCATGGCGGGCGGTGAGGCGGCCGATTTTGAACACGCCCGTACGGTGATGCGGCATCTCTGCGCCAACTACACGCTCATGGGGCCGAGCGGGGCAGGGCAGACGACCAAGCTGATCAACCAGCTGTTCTGCGCGGTGCTGTTCCAGGCCGTCGCCGAAGCCGTAAAACTCGCCGAAGCGGGCGGAGTCGATCCGAAGGCGATCCCGGAGGCGCTCAAGGGCGGCCGTGCCGATTCCAGCATCATGCAGGAGTTCATGGGGAAGTTCGCCGCCCGCGATTTTTCGCCGACCGGCCGCATCGACAATATGCTGAAGGATCTGGATTCGCTGCAGGCTTTCGCGCTGAAGACCAAGACGCCCCTGCCGATGACAGGGCAGGTCGTGGAGCTTCACCGCCTGCTGTGCGCCGCCGGACTGGGGCCTAGGGATTCGGCCGAGATGATGCGACTGCTCGACGGCAAGATAAGCTGATCGGGGGCCTTCGATCTTGCCGCTTGACGCCCGGAAATGTTATCGATAACATAATTTTGCGATCTCGGGAGGAAACGCTTCGTGGCTGAGGAAAAACTGATCGAGTTCAAGTCGATTACGAAGGAGTTCGGCGGCACCCGCGCGCTCTCCGACGTGACGCTCGATCTGCACAAGGGCGAAATTCTGGCGCTGCTCGGCGAGAATGGCGCCGGCAAGTCGACGCTGATCAAGACGCTCGCCGGTATCTACCGGCCCGATGGCGGCCACATCCTGTTTCGCGGCGAGCCCTATCATCATCGGCCGCCGCGGCCGAACCAGCGCCAGTCCGTCGCTTTCATTCACCAGGATCTCGGCCTGATCGAATGGATGACGGTCGGCGAGAATGTCGGCCTCGCCCAGGGATTTTCGCTTCGCTCTGGTCTGATCGACTGGCGTTCCACCGAACAACGTGCCCACGAGGCGCTGAAGCTCGTCGGTTGCGACTTCGACCCGACGACGCGTGTCCAGGACCTGACGCGCACCGAAAAATCACTGGTCGCCATCGCCCGCGCCTTGGCCACCGAGGCCGATGTGCTGGTGCTCGACGAGCCGACCGCCAGCCTTCCGGCCGACGAGGTCGAGCGGCTTTTCGACGCCATCCGTCCGCTCAAGCAGCGCGGCGTCGGCATGATCTATGTCTCGCATCGCCTCGATGAGATTTTCCGCATCGCCGACCGGGTCGCCGTGCTGCGCGACGGCAGGCTGGTCGGTGAGAAGAAGGTCGCCGATACAAAACCCGACGAACTGGTCGAGATGATCGTCGGCCGTCCGGTCAGCCAGGTTTTCAGCAAGGCTCAGACGCAGGCCGGCGAGACGATCTGCGCCGTGCGCGACCTTGTCTGCGCCGGCGCCGGCCCGGTATCTTTCGACGTGCGCAAGGGTGAGCTGCTCGGCCTGGTCGGCCTGCGCGGCGCCGGGCAGGAGCTGGTCGGCCGGGCGCTGTTTGGCTGCCAGGCTTTTTCTGGATCGGTGACGATCAATGGTGTTGCGCCCGACCTGTCGAGCCCGATCGCCGCCATGGGCTCCGGCGTCGGCCTGATCGCACGCGACAGGACAGAGGAGTCGATCGCGGCCTCCTTGTCGATCCGGGAGAACAGCTTCCTCAATCCCGGCGCCGGTCAGCGCGGCCTGTTCTCCTTCCTGGCGCCACACAAGGAGGCTGCTCTCGCCCGAGTGATCGGCGGCTCGGTCGGACTGCGCCCCAACGACCCGAACCTGCCGATCGAGGCGTTGTCCGGCGGCAATCAGCAGAAGGTGGTTGTCGGGCGCTGGCTCCATACCGGTCGCACATTGCTGATCGCCGAGGATCCGACCGCCGGCGTCGATGTCGGCGCCAAGGCCGAGATCTACCGGCTGATCGGCCGCGCGCTCGAAGCCGGTCTCGCCGTCGTCGTGGTGTCGACCGATTTCGAAGAGATCGCCCATATCTGCCATCGCGCTTTGGTGTTTTCGCGAGGACGCATCGTTCGCGAACTCACAGGCAACGACCTGACCACATCCGCCGTGATCACCGCGGCATCGGCTTCCGAAGCCGCCTGACTTTTCCGGAGCAAAGCCATGCAATCGATCGAATCCAGCGCACTCGAACCGACCCGCGGCGAAATGGCGGGCTTGCCACTTAGCCAGAAGATCATCAGGTTGCTGCCGGTCTACGGCCTGGTGATCCTCACCGTATTGCTGATCCTGCTGTTTTCGATCCTGCTGCCGAACACGTTCCCGACGCTGCTCAACCTGCGCTCGATCATCTCCGACAAGGCGATCATCGCGCTTTTGTCCCTGGCGGCGATGATCCCGATGGCATCCGGGCGCATTGACCTTACCGTTGGCTACGGCATCGTGCTGTGGCACATCCTCGCCATCAGCCTGCAGACCATGTTCGGCGTTCCGTGGCCGCTGGCGGTGATGATCGTGCTGCTTCTCGGCGCCGCGACCGGCTTCCTCAATGGCCTGCTGGTTGAAGTCGCCCGCATCGATTCTTTCATCGCCACGCTCGGCACCGGCACGGTTCTCTATGCCCTGGCGCTTTGGCATACTGGCGGCCGGCAGGTTGTCGGCGTTTTGCCCAACGGCTTCTACGCGCTGAACGGCACCATGGTGTTCGGGCTTCCGATCACTGGCCTCTACGTCTTGGGCATTGCCGTCGTGCTCTGGATCATCCTCGAATATCTGCCGATCGGCCGCTACGTCTATGCCATCGGCGCCAATCCGAAGGCTGCGGCGCTGAACGGCATTCCGGTGCGCCGCTTTGTCATCGGAGCTTTCATCTCATCAGGCTTCCTGACGGCGCTGACGGGTGTGCTCCTCGCCTCCAAGCTGCGCATCGGCCAGGCCAGCGTCGGGCTGGAATATCTCCTGCCGGCTCTCGTCGGCGCCTTTCTCGGCTCGACCACGATCAAACCCGGACGCGTCAATGTCTGGGGCACGATGACAGGCGTCATCATCCTGGCGGTCGGTATTTCCGGCATTCAGCAGTTCGGCGGCTCGTTCTTCGTGGAGCCGCTGTTCAACGGCGTGACGCTGCTCGTTGCCATCGGCATTGCCGGCTACGCCCAGCGCAAGCGCGGCGCCACCCACAGGGCCAGCATCAAGACTGTGGCACAGTCTTCGAAGTGACTAGCCGAACCAACCCCGTGGATCATGAAATGAGCCACTACGAGGTTCTCGACGATCGGTTCCGCAAGCTGACGATCGGGCATGCCAAGCTCGAACGGCTATGGACCGGCAGCCGTTGGGCGGAAGGACCGGTGTATGTACCGGCCGCAAGGCATTTGCTGTGGTCGGACATCCCCAACGATCGGCTGCTGCGCTACGACGAAGGCGATGGTTCCGTCAGTGTCTTCGAGACCCATTGCAACAATCAGAACGGCCACACGCTCGACCGCGAAGGCCGCGTCGTTGCTTGCGAGCATGGCGGACGCCGTGTCTCCCGGCTCGAGCATGACGGGCGCTGGCGGACGCTTGTCGAGACCGTTGCCGGCAAGCGGTTCAATTCACCCAATGACGTGGTGGTCAAATCCGACGGCACGATCTGGTTCACCGACCCGGTCTACGGCATCGAAAGCCACTACGAGGGCAAGATCGCCAGAGCGGAGATCGGCGGCTCCCATGTCTACCGGTTCGACGAGGTTTCGGGCGACGTGAGCGCCGTCATCACCGATATGGTGCAGCCGAACGGCCTGGCTTTCTCGCCCGACGAGACGATCCTCTATGTTTCGGACAGCGGCGCCAGTCACGTGCTCGGCCTGCCGCGCGCGATCAGGATTTATGATCTTGCCGACGGCCGGTCGGCGCGTGCACGCGGCATCCTTGCCGAATGCGGGGCAGGCCTGTTCGATGGTTTCCGCCTCGATCGCGACGGCAACATCTGGGCCTCCAGCGCCGACTCGGTGCGCGTCCATGCACCGGACGGAACCCTGATCGGCCGGATCCTGGTTCCCGAACTCGTATCCAATGTCTGTTTCGGCGGTCCCAAGCGCAACCGCCTCTACATCACGGCGCAGACATCCCTCTACGCCATCTACGTCAACGCACATCCGGCCGGCGTTGGTCCGGTGGCGGGCGATATCAGTCAGTGACATGACGGCAACCCCAATCGAAAGCCGAGTTCGGAAAGACCATGCAATTTCTTGAAACCAAGGGAGGTACCAACATGCAACGCAGAACATTCCTGAAATCGTCCGTCGCCTTGATGACGATCGCCATCGCTGCTCCGGCCCTGTTCGCCGGCCAGGCCCGGGCGGACGCGATGGCCGACGCCATGGCGATCGTCCAGAAATATGCGCAGAAGGTCACGGCCTGGGATGGCCCGACCACCGGTCCGAAGGCGCAGCAAGGCAAGACGATCGTCGTGCTCGCCGGCGACCTCAAGAACGGCGGCATTCTGGGCGTTACCAACGGCGTCGAGGAAGCGGCCAAGGCGATCGGCTGGGAGGTCAAGGTAATTGACGGCGCCGGCTCGATCGGCGGCCGCACCGCTGCCTTCGGCCAGGCCATGGCGTTGAAGCCGAATGGCATCGTCATCAACGGTTTTGACGCCATCGAGCAGGCGCCGGCACTGGAACAGGCGAAGGCCGCCGGCATTCCGTTGGTCTCCTGGCATGCCGGACCGGTGATCGGGCCCGACGAGAAAAGCGGCGTGTTCGCCAACGTGTCGACGGACGCCATGCAAGTCTCCACCGCTGCGGCCGACTGGGCCTACGCCGATGCCAAGGGCAAGCCCGGCGTCGTTATCTTCACCGATTCAACCTACGCCATCGCCATCGCCAAAGCCGACAAGATGAAGGCGGAGATCGAACGGTTGGGCGGCAAGGTGCTCGAATATGTCGACACGCCGATCGCCGAGACTTCCCAGCGCATGCCGCAGCTGACCACTTCGCTGCTGCAGAAATACGGCGACGCCTGGACCCACTCACTAGCGATCAACGATCTCTATTTCGACTTCATGGGGCCCTCGCTCGCCGCCGCCGGCAAAGCCGGCACCGACGCGCCGATCAATGTCGCCGCCGGCGACGGTTCGGAATCGGCGTATCAGCGCATCCGCGCCAGCCAGTTCCAGAAAGTGACGGTCGCCGAACCGCTCAACTTGCAGGGCTGGCAATTGGTCGACGAGCTCAACCGCGCCATCGCTGGCGAAAAATGGTCGGGCTATCTATCGCCGCTGCATGTCGTGACAGCCGACAATGTCGAGTTCGACGGCGGCCCGAACAATGCGTTCGACCCCGGCAATGGCTACCGGGACGAATACCAGAAGATCTGGGGCAAGTAGCCGCGCAGCGATGCGGGCGCATCAAGTGATGCGCCCGCACCGTGGCGTCATCCCACCGCAAATCCGGAACTGTCCGGTTTTTCACATTCCGCCATCGGGCGACAGCCTTCTCAACCGCAGAAAATCGGGAAACCTCCGACATGATTATTCGTTACGCCCTCTTCGAAGGGGAAATCCACGCCGGGCGCGAGAGCGAGTTCCGGCGCTTCGTCAAGGAGAGGCTGGTGCCGCTGTGGACGCAGTTTCCTGGGGCGGAAGAGGTGCGCGTCCTGGACGGCACCGCGCGTGACGACGGCGCTCCCGTCTATGCCATGGCGCTTGCCATCCGCTATCCCGACATGGATACCTGCAGCCGGGCGCTGCAGTCCAATGTCAGGTTTCAAAGCCGCGACGTGACCGGAGAATTGCTGAAAATGTTCACCGGGCGCGTTCATCATCACGTCTTCGAATCCAATGAGTACGCACCAGTCCGATCGGGACCTTGATCGACAACGTTCTCAATTGCCGCCATCGGCGAACGGCCGTATCGGTGATTGCGTGTCCATGATCTGAACCTTCGGACCTGACGTCGCGATTGGCCGAGGGACTGTATGGGACGATACGAGGCATTTTGACGATGCGGGCCCACGCCGAGGGCCGCTGCACCAATCCGCTTGAGAGAAGCCGATCGACCAACGGGCTTGTTGGTAGTGGTTCAAGTTTCCCTGCAGAAACCAGATTGCAAGCGGTCTTTGCGTCGAACAGGCCAATGATTCAATAGATCCAACAACCTCATTCGCTGCAAATATCAAGTCCGTGCGGAAAGGGCCCGATATTGGTTGCCAGGCTGTACTGGCGCTTTTTCTAGTCTCGTCTTCTGGGTTCCAAAACGCCGAAAAGCGCGCGGTTCCTCGGTGAGCCTCTTGTGAGCGTATTCACGCCGAGTCGAATCCCAAGACTTTTCGGTTTTTAACGCCCGGACGGACGCTAGCAATTTTAGTCATTGCCGGCTCGAACTCGTCGCTGGAAGGTCTCTGGGACCGGCTTCGGCACTGGCACCACAGCGCTCATTCGACATTGGCTTGGAAGGCTACATGTGCGTTAATGTCGCATGCGACGGACGTTCTGAGGTTCGGAGTCCGCCGAACTAAGGGAGGAGAAACAAAATGAAGAAGGACAAGTCACCCACATCGCGGCGGAATTTTTTGAAAACCAGTGGGCTCGCTGCTGGCGCAGCGACCGTCACCATTGCGGCGCCCTGGGTGCGCAAGGCCGAGGCGGCCGAGACGATAACCTGGAAGATACAGACCTCATGGCCGGCTGGCGTCGGTCTGGAAACCTTTCAGAAGTGGTGTGCAACGATCAAGGACAAAACGAACGGTCAGCTCGAGCTTCAGCCTTTCAAGGCCAAGGATATCGTCGGGGACTTTGAACTTTTCGACGGGGTCAAGAACGGCGTTCTGGAAGCCATGAACTCGTTCTCACTGTACTGGGCGGGAAAACTCCCGGCGACCGCATTTATGAGCTCCTATACGATGGGCCTTCGCTATCCGCATGAATGGGACATCTTCTTCTATTCCAAGGGCGGATTGCAGGTCTGTCGCGATATCTACGCCGCGCAGGGGCTTTACTACGTTAACCGCATCCATCATGGAGCCAACATCATTCACTCGAAAACTCCAATCCGCTCCTTTGACGATTTCAAGGATCTGAAGCTGCGCGTTCCGGGCGGCATGATCGCCGAGACGTTTGCCAAGGCGGGCGCCAAGACGACACTGCTGCCCGGCGGCGAGGTTTTCTCGGCATTGGAAAAGGGCACGATCGACGCCGCTGACTATACCGGCCCGGCGGTTAATTGGGCGCTCGGCTTCCAGCAGGTGACGAAGTACATTTCCATGGGTCCCCCCGGCCTGATGTCGATGTACCAACCCGTCGACTTGATGGATTTCGCGGTCAACATGAATGTCTGGAACAAGCTTCCCGACAATCTCAAGCAGTTCATCGAGGGCGAGGTACAAGTCTATTCCAACACCCATTTCGGCGCGATCCAGAAAGCCGACATGGAAGCTTGGCAGAAATTCATCGACGCCGGCACGGAAATCAATCGCCTAAGCGCGGACGACTTGCAGAGATTCCAGGAGATTGCGGTCCCGATCTGGTTCGAATGGGCCAACAAGGACAAAGATGCCGCCCGCATCTTCAAGCTGCAGCTGGAAGTCATGGAAAACCCAACGGTCGGCTACGTCACGCCCGATATGTATCAAGGCTTGTCGATCAACCTGTAGACATCGGCGCCCGCCCAGATAGAGGCGGGCGCTTTCTTTCGCTCGGTTTTCAACACCGGCAGTTGCTTCCATGCCATCACTTACCTTCGTCATGCCGCACTGGCTCTACTGGTCGACGCTGGGCGTGTTCCCGCTGGTCGCCGCCTGGCTCGTATCTCGCGAGCAAAAGCGGCGCGACGCCGGCCGACCGGGCCTGTTCCTGGCTTATCTTTTCCTGGTCACCGCCGGCTTTCTTGGGATGCACCGGTTTTATCTCAAGAGCGCCTTGGGTCTGGTCTTCATTCCGTTCTTCCTAGCGGTCCTGTGGACCAGCGCAGACATACGCACTGCCCGTGAAAGCCTGTCTCTCGCCCGCTCCGAGGCCGAGCACGCTGAACGGCTGCTCACGCGCGCCCAGTCCGACCTCGCCGCCGGCAAGGCTGGAGCAGCCCAGCGTCTTGCCAAAGCTCAAGCTGATGCCCCGCCGGCGCGCGATCGTCACGCCGCCTCGACCGCTGGTCTCCATCGCGCGAACGGATACGCACGCATCGCCGGTGTCCTGCTTGGGATTCTTCTCCTCGGCGACGCCTTCCTTCTGCCAGGTCTTGTAATGCGGCGGCGGCAACGTGAGACCATGCCGACGCCGCTATTGGCGCATCCTCTGGAGACAGGCGTGCCCCTCAGCGCGGTGAGGCCACCATTGCCGCCCTTTCGGCCGGTCGACTGGCTCGTGCGAGTGACGGGCGAACTCGTCGCGTATTGGGCCGTGCTCGCCGTCTTCGCCTACTATTACGAGGTGGTCGCCCGCTACATTTTCAATTCACCGACCAATTGGGTCCACGAGAGCATGTTCCTCATGTTCGGTATGCAATACATGCTTGCCGGCGCCTACGCCTATCGCGACGAGACTCATGTCAGAGTCGACATCGTCTACAGCCAGCTTTCGCCGCGCGGCCGCGCGATATGCGACATCATCACTTCTTTTTTCTTTTTTCTTTTTGCCGGCGCCCTGCTTGTAACGGGCTGGCGTTTCGCCAGCGACGCGATGGCGATCGGAGAGCGATCATTCACCGAGTGGGGCATCCAGTACTGGCCAGTAAAACTCACCATGCCGATCGGCGCGGCGCTGCTTATTCTGCAAGGCCTGTCCCGCCTGCTGCGCGATATCGCAACCGTGGCGGGAAGGGGCGAATAGCGATGGGGCTCGAGCTTCCGATCCTGTGGCTGAGCGTCCTCATGTTCGGCGGACTAGGCGTGCTTCTGCTGCTCGGCCTGCCAATGGCCTTCTGCACGGGCAGCCTCGCCGTGCTCTTCCTGTTTCTGTTCGGCAATTCAGCGATGCTGAATATGCTCCCCTCGCGAATCTTCCCGTTCATGACGGATTACCAGCTCTCGGCCGTGCCGCTGTTCATTTTCATGGCGGCGATCCTTGAGAAGGCCGGCATCATCGAGGAACTGTTCGATGTCGTCTACAAATGGCTCGGTGGGCTGAAAGGCGGCCTCGCCTCAGCCACCGTCATCTCCTGCACGTTGCTTGCTGCCATGGTCGGTGTCGTTGGCGCGACCGAGGTGACCATGGGAATGATTGCGCTGCCGGCGATGCTGAGGCGGAACTACGACGCCAAGCTCGCCTGTGGGGCTCTGCTCGCCGGCGGCACGCTCGGCATCCTCATCCCGCCCTCGGTCATGGCGATCGTCTATGCGGTTGTGGCCCAGCAGTCGCTCGGTGAGTTGCTCGTCGGTTCGGTTTTCCCGGGCCTTCTGCTGTCGGGTATGTATGTCGCCTACGTAACCCTGCGCTGTTACATTAACCCTGCACTGGGTCCGGCGCTGCCGGTCGACGAGCGGGTGAGCTTCGTCGAAAAAATGAAGCTGTTGCGCCGTACCATCTTGCCTATCCTGCTCATCATCCTCGTTCTAGGTGTCATCTTCCTCGGCATTGCGACACCTGTGGAGGCGGCGGGAATCGGTACCTTTGGAGCCTTTATCGTCTGCGCAGCCCACCGCCAACTCAACTGGGACACCATTCGCGATGCAGGCATCGCCACGTTGAAGGCGACCGCCATGGTGATGTGGATCTTTTTTGGCGCCACAATGTTCGTCGGCTTTTTCATTCTCAAGGGCGGCCAGACCTTCGTCGCTGATTCAATTCTCGGCACCGGACTGGCGGCCTATGGCGTGCTTGTGCTGATGATGGTGATCTTGTTCGTGCTCGGCATGTTCCTCGACTGGGTCGGTATCCTGCTTCTTACCGTGCCGATCTTCCTGCCGATATTGAAGAGCCTGCAGTTCGATGGGCTGTTTGGCCTGCCCGGGGTCGCTCCAGGCGATGTGCCGCTCTGGTACGGCATTATTTTCATGGTCAATATGCAGATGGCCTTCCTCAGCCCGCCTTTCGGCTATTCGCTGTTCTACCTGAAGAGCGTCGCCCCACCTCAGATCACCATGGCCACGATCTTCCGGTCCGCCGTTCCGTTTTTGTGCCTGCAAGCGATCGGCGTCGCTCTGTGCATCGTATTTCCCGCCATCACGCTGTGGTTGCCCAAAATGGTCTATGTGACCAATTAGACGCAGAACAACTGTATCCAACCTTCGCCACCGCCACCGCCACCAGCGGGCGAGTTGCGAGACGGGAGGCGGTGCTATAGGAGTCTGCCGCCCTCTCAAGCGTGCTCCTGTCGAACGCGAAGACGGACTCACGTCCTCCCCGGTTACGATGCGTTTACTGGGCCGTCTTTGCTGGCTGACCAACTTACGCCACGAGCCGTACAGGCAACCGGGCCAGCGCCCGCCCAACCGCTTGCGCCACTCGACCGGGCGCGCCGATCTGGTATCGAGGCGTGAGCAGCGCCGCGACAGGAACAAGGATGTCGTCATGAAGTTCCTGCTTGCGGCAGATCGCCAGCGCGCGCGGGATATGACATTGGGGACAGCTTTGAAGGAAAGGGATTACCCCAGCGTATCCGGCCGTGGGAATCGTTCAGATGAGGCCTGGTGATTTGCACCGGACGGATGCACTTTCTGAGAGGACCGATTTCGCCCAAGGATTTTCGGAGCATTAGTCAGCCTAGGCCACCCGGTAATTTCGGCTTCGCCGGCATGTTTGGAACTTGAAACATGGGTGCATCTCTCTACGAGCCAATCAACGTCTATAAGCCGCTCGCGCCGGACATCGGCATCGTCGATGGACCATTGGAATATTTGACTGTAGGCGGAATCAGGCTGCCGCTTCCGTTCACCACCCGAATGACAGTCGTGCGCCTCTCAAACGGCGACCTCTTCCTCCATTCGCCGATCAAGTTAGACGAGAGACTGGCTAGGGAACTGCGCGGCCTGGGGAGGGTTCGCCATCTCGTGTCGCCCAACCAATTCCATTATGCCCACATCGGAGAATGGGCGAGGGCCTTTCCTGAAACGATCTCCTGGGCCTCTCCAGGTGTGCGCCGGCGGGCACGGGCACGGCATGTGGATATCGACTTCACGAGAGATCTCGACGTCAGTCCGCCCGAAGAATGGCGTCGGGAGATCGACCAACTGCTTTTTCCCGGCGGCTATTTCAAGGAGTTCATTTTCTTCCATAAGCCTTCGAGGACGCTGATACTCACCGATACGATCATCAACATCGAACTGGACAAGATTTCCGAACCGTGGCGAACGGCGACCAAGATCGCTGGGATGTATCATCCCTACGGCCAAATATTCTTCGGAATGCGCCTGCCGCTGATCGTCCAGCGGCGAAAGGCGAAGGCGACCATCGCAACGATTTACTCATGGCAACCGCAGCGAATTGTGCTCAGCCATGGCCGCTGCTTTCATGCGGATGCTAACAGGGTGATCCGACGGATATTCGGAGCCCCGAACTACGAAAAGTAGTTTGTCCGTCGCGGGGGGCTCATCGCTCTTGAGTCCTGCTGCCCACACTAAAGGTCAATTGGCCAGACCAATTGACCAAATTTCGCCAAATTAGATAAAAGACGACTTGGGGAGCAGGGAGCGATGCCTACTCAGGCTATTCAGCCGCGTCGGCTCTATCGACAGGTCGCCGATCAACTGAGACAGCTGATCGGGTCTGGCGAGTTTGGCGTTGGCGATCGTCTGCCGACGGAGCGGGAATTGGCTGACCAGTTGGGAATCTCGCGTCCGACGGTCCGTGAGCGCTAATTGCGCTTCGAGGTTGAGGGCCGCATACGCCTTTGCGACTTAGGGCCACGAACGTTGGCAAGGCGCCCGCCGCCGGGGTTAGTCGGCGGCACTGGCTTGCGGGTCCCCCAGGAGACGCGCTCTGCCACGCCCTGGACCGCCTCGTGCCGGGTCGCTCTAGCTGCCAAAACCCAAATCACTCTAAAACGACCGAGCTCCGACCCTTGCAGTCGATCAGTTGCGAGCGTCGCATGACCCGATCTGACCTTTGAGGAAATTCGTCGGCTGCCGAAACTCACGCCGTTGACCCAACGGTGATCCACATTGCCCACGTTGCGAATGGTGGCAACGCGCAGTCGGTCATTGAGGTGATCTTCGCTGTTGCCCGATAGCAGACGTTGCCGGCGACAACGCTGGACATCGTAGTCTCGCCCTCCGTCGCGCGCCAACAACCGGTAAAAGTTGATGCAGTCACTCAACAAACGTGATAGCCGCCGTCCCCGACTGCACTGATGGGTGCAATAGGCCTCTTCAAATTGACGGAGATCAGGGGGATGGAGTTAACCCGGCGCTTGGAAGAACACGGCGATCGTCCGGCGCTGATCTTTCCCGGACGCACGCCGATCACCTACCGCGATCTTGCGCGGCGTGTCACAGCGTTGGCAGCCGAGTTCGGACCGGAGAAAAAGCTAGTCGCGGTAGCAGCCGAGCCGACGGAACACGCGGTCATCTCTTATCTGGCAGCTATGCACGGCAAGCACGCCGTCGCATTGATCCCGCCCTGCGACGCGTCGGCTCTGGAGGACTTCGTCGCCGACTATTCGCCTGAAATCATCTGCAGACGCGTAGACGCCCGCTGGCGCTGCCGCACGGAAGCCGGGGAGTCCAATGGCGCACCGCATCCCGATCTCGCCGTGCTGCTCGGTACCTCCGGCAGCACCGGCAAGAGCCGGTATGTTCGCCTGTCAGCCGCCGCAATCGAGGCCAATGCGGGGGCCATTGTCAGCTATCTGGAACTCGGCCATCGGGATCGGGCGGCGCTTATCCTGCCATTCCACTATTCTTACGGCCTCTCGGTCCTGAACTCTCATCTAGAGGCAGGTGCCAGCACCTATTTCCCGAAACACGGTGCCTTCCACGCCGCCTTCGCTCAAGAGATGCGCGAAGCGCGCTGTACCAATATCAGTGGCGTTCCCTATTCCTTCGAAATGATGGACCACGCCGGCTTCCGAAGGCACGACTTGCCTGAGTTGCGTTTCATGACGGTGGCCGGCGGACGCATGCAACAAGCTCTGGCCGAGACCTTTCGGCGCCATCTCGCGGACAACTCTGGCTGCTTCTTCATGATGTATGGGCAGACCGAGGCAACCGCTCGCATCGCCTATGTTCCCCCCGGCGAGCTCGAGGGCAATCTGGGCAGCATCGGCATTGCCATCCCGGGCGGCAAACTCTGGTTGGCTGATGAAGACGGCCGGCCAATCGAACAAAATGGCGAGCCGGGCGAACTCATCTACAACGGTCCCAATGTGATGATGGGCTATGCCCATCGACGGACGGATCTGGCAACGGCACACGAAGTCGCGGATTTGCGTACAGGCGACATCGCAAAGCGTGATGATCGCGGGTTCTATTCGATAGTCGGTCGCCGCAAGCGGATGTCGAAGATCGCGGGCCTACGCCTGAGCCACGACGCGATCGAAACGGCGCTTGAGAAAGCTGGGATCGCCGCAGCAGTCGTCGGAGACGATGAGCGCATTCTGGCGATGGTGACGACAGCCAATGTCGACGACGACGAGGTGCTCCAGGTCATGATGGCTGCAAGCGGACTGCCAAGGCCGCACCTCGAAGTCGGCAGGGCGACGTCGTTGCGGAAACTCGCCTCGGGGAAGATCGACTATGCTTCACTCCAGGCTCGCCTGCGAGCTCCGCGCCAGCAGATGGCCACGAATGTCCTGGACGCCTTCAGGAATGCGTTCTATCCGCGTCAAGTTGGTCCCAGCGACACTTTCGAAAAGCTCGGCGGCGACTCGCTGCTCTATGTGCAGCTCTCGCTGACCCTGGAACGTGAACTCGGGAGCCTGCCGGAGGGATGGGAAACCATGCCCCTTGGCGACCTTGCCCCAACAGCCGAACCCAAGAACCATAATCGGTCCATCGACAGTCAACTGGTCCTGCGTGCTGCCGCGATCCTGCTGGTTGTTATCCATCACGCAACGCTCTGGCCCATTCCGGGCGGAGCCGCCACACTCGTGATGTTGGTCGGGTTCAGCCTGGCTCGCTTTCAGCGCCAGAGGCTGTTCGCCGGTGATGGTCTAGCGGTGTTGCGGCCGCTGGCAGCCAACCTTGCACTCTATGCGCCCATCGTCGCGGGTTTCTCCCTGGCGCGTGGCGAGGTTCTATGGTCTTCGGTCTTTCTGAGTGGCAATCTCGGCTTTGCCGCACCGCCGCACATGGTGCCGTATCTCTACTGGTTCGTTGAGGCGTATGCGCAGACCATTCTTTTATTGGTGATCCTGTTTTCCATTCCGCAGGCGCGTTGCATCGCACATGCAATGCCGCTCGCTTCTGGCATTTTCGTGCTGGCAATTGCTGTAGCAGCCAAGTTCCTCACGCCACTCGTCTGGTACATCGGCGGGCCGCAGATATTCACACTGCCTGACATCCTTTATTTGGCCATCCTAGGCTGGTGCCTGTACTTCCTCGACACGCCGCCGAAACGGAAGGCGTTCTTTTCCGTCACCACTATTCTGTGCCTGGTGCTGGCCTGGTCGGGCGGCAATTGGACAGGTTCCTGGGTCAAGTTCATGCTGGTGCTCGGCGCGGTCTACGTCCTGCTTTTCATTCCACGCATTACATTGCCCGGTTGGGCGGCGCGCCTCATCCTGCCGGTCTCTGCCGCCAGCTATCACATCTATCTTTTTCACCGCGTAATCCCCGACTGGCTGCTTCCGCAACTCGACCTGGGCACGCAGCAGCCTTCCGGCGCGGCAGCGGCCATTTCGATCGGTCTCGCATCAGGCTTGGCAGCATTCTGGTTGCAAAAGCAATTGGTCGGCTGGCTTGCGTATCGGCGAGCCTCCCGCCGCGGTTGGCGGAGCCATGTCTTCGTCAGCCTATTGGAAGCAGCCGAATAAGACAGTGTGGCCGGAGAACGGGTACAGGATACCGCCGCGCGCGCGGATGCCGACCGCCAGCCCGCGGAGATGCTTGAGCGGGGTGGAAAGTCGCCTGGTCAGCGGGCCAGCGCATCCGAGAAGCACGCAAATGGTAGGCCCATGTTTTTTCGACCGCGACACCGATTTTCAGACCGGCGTTCAGTTCGCGCCCGAGGTCGGATTCGTGTTTTCCCGAGGCCGGAAACAGAAACCCGTCGAGGCGCCGGAAGTCGCATGCGATGCTCTCGGCCTCCCGGATTGACTCGATACGCTCGATGGCGGTCGATTGGCTTTGATAATCAAGCCGCGCCAGTTCCTCGCTGCGCAATTTGATCAGTTCCGAAAAGTAGTCGTCGCACACCGACGACAGATGCGCGGTGGTGCGGGCATGCCGGTCCACCCTCTGCCACGGCGGTCAATCAGTCGGTGACTAGGCTGCGGTTCGGCGAACCCGTCGAGATGCTTTTCGACTACCGGCGGGATAACGGGAACCTTTGTTGATTTAGAAGGTTCGAATGTAATTCGGCTGCACTCCGCTTTGCGTGGAATTCAGGCCGCGAAGCCAAAGACTGCCGATGTCTTGAGGAGGGACGTGTCATGCCTTTGCGTTTCAACGGTACAGAGATAATTTTCGCCCTTCTGCTCTCTTCAACTTTGATTCCCGCCGCCGCTCAAATGAGCGCTAAAGGAAAAATAAGCGGGAAGGATTTCGACAACGCTGCCGCCGAGCAGGCCAAGCGATATCTGGAAGAGGGCCGCGAGACATTCCGCTTCGACACGTTCGGCAGCGAGGAATTTTGGGGCGGCAAACTTAAACTCCACGAGGCGATCGCAGGTGAGAAGCTGGGTGGCATCGGGCCGGGCCTGAGCCCACAGAAGGCCCTCGAACTCGGCTTAAAGGTCGACGTGAACGCTATCCCCAAAGATGTGGCCGAGGCGCTCAACAAGGGCGAGGTTGATCTCGCCGATCCGGCAAGCACGCTTCTACTGCTCAAGGCCAATGCCGTGGTCGGGGTGACCGGATTCTTCGCCGAGGACGGAAAGACGCTGACGTCGGTGGGTATCCAGTGCGCGGTGTGCCATTCGACCGTTGATGACGCTTACGCGCCTGGTATCGGGCAAAGACTCGATGGCTGGCCCAACCGCGACCTCAACATCGGGGCGATCGTTGCCCTGGCGCCTGATCTCACGGCGCTCACCGAGATGCTGCAAATACCCGAAGCGGACGTGAAAAAAGCGGTGAAGGCCTGGGGGCCCGGCAAATTCGATGCCGAACTGAACCTCGACGGCAAGGCTTTCCGCCCGGACGGCAAGACGTCCGCCACGCTCAATCCGCCCGCATTCGGATTGGCCGGCGTGAACAATCACACGTGGACCGGAGCGTGGGGCACAGTGAGCTACTGGAACGCTTACGTCGGCAACCTCGAGATGCACGGGAAGGGCGTGTTTTACGATCCGCGTCTTGATGACGCTGAGAAATATCCCGTCGCAGCCAGAACGAAGCAGGGCCACAAGCAGGACAAGGAAGACCGGATCACCGCCAAGCTGCCGGCACTTCACTTCTATCAGCTCTCGCTGCCAACCCCCAAACCGCCCGAGAGCGTCTTCGACAGCGCTGCGGCGCAGAAGGGAGAGGCGCTCTTCAATGACAAAGCGAAATGTGCGACTTGCCACGTCCCGCCGCTCTTTACCGAACCGGGCTGGAACCTGCATACGGCCGACGAGATCGGCATCGACGACTTCCAGGCGATGCGATCCCCGGACGAGCGCTACCGGACCGCATCATTACGGGCACTTTGGAACATGGAAAAAATCCACAAGGGAGGGTTTTACCACGACGGCCGGTTTGCCACCCTCCACGACGTTGTCGAGCACTATGACGGCCATCTCGGCCTTGATCTGACCGACCAGGAAAAGAGTGATCTGATCGAGTACCTCAAGTCGATCTGATCAGCACTCGGCGCGCCAGAGGAGCCTCGGCGCAAGCGCCGCCAGCATCAGGGCGACGCTGGACGGAATGTGTGTGAACAGCCACGGCTGCTGTTCAAGAGCGGGACGTCGCTGCTTGTAAGTACCAGCAGCGGGCTTAGCTCACCACTTGACGCGGAAGCCCAGCGAGCCGGTCAGCGCGTGACTATCACCGAAGTCTTCCAGGCCCGTTCGGGCGACGGCTTCGCCAAACACCGAGAACCTGTCGTCGGCCCAGTTGATGGTGCCGCCGATGCCCAGGCCGCCCCAGAGCTGCTCGTTGCGGCTCGAAAGGCTGCTGCCGGCGAGGTCGACCGACGAGCCATCGCCGAAGTCGTAATAAAGGTTGGCGATGCCGTAGAGGTTCCTGCGGCCGGCGCGGCCCGTGCGGTCCTGCCACTGCGTCTGGTGGTCGAGCGAGAGGCCGAGGCGGCCGAGCAGGCTGTCGTTGGAGCCGGGAGCAACCCTTGCGCCGAACGCGTCGGTGAAGGCGTCTAGGTCGACGGAGGACCAGGCCAACTGAGCTTGTGGCGTCAGCGACCAGCTCGGGTCGAGCATGATGCGCCTGCCCGCTTCGACGCCGAGCGCGTAGCCGACGCCGTTGTTGCCGTCGGCGAGCCGCTGTCCGGCGGTCGCCGAGTCGAGATTGCTGTCGTACCAGATCACCTGTGCCTGGCCGTCGAGGTAGAAGCCCTCCGCGCCGTACCAGGTCAGCGAGCCGGAAACGCCGGTGCCGGTCGTATCGATCGACCCGCTGCCGAACACCGACGACACATCGGCGGACACCGTGCCATACTGGAAGGCAACGCCGCCGATGAGCCGACCGGCCGCGCTGTCGGACAAAAGCATGTCGGCGCCGGTCTGCAGCCTCCAGGTCGAGGTGTCGTAAGTCGTTGCGGTGGTGGAGCTTTGCGGATCGTAGGAGCCGCTGGTGCCTTCGATCCTGCCCCACAACCCTATGCCGGCCTCCGCCTTCACATCATCGGAGACCCCGTCGGCGCCTTGCGCTTCGATGGTCCATGAGCGGTTGCCGAGCCGCTGCTGCAATGTGCTCAGTTGGTTGAAGCTCTGCAATGTACCGGCATAGGCCTCGTAGAGTGGCGCGCCGGCCTGATAGAGCGGAGTTCCGGGTCCGCCACCATCGATCAGCGCGGAGCGCAAATACCAGTCGCCGTCGGTGGGCGTGCTCGTGCCGCCCTGGTAGAGCCTGTAGGCATAGGCGCCGCCGACGACCGCCGCATCGCCTTCGAAGGTGTAGTTGCCCTTGAGCGCGAAGGTTCCGTTCGAGACGCCGCCGACATCGACGATCTTGATGCCTTCGAGCGTTTGGTCTCCCGCGCCGCCGAAATTGGCGACCTGGAGCGTACCCGTCCCCGATGTGCCGCCTGCGACAACGAGCATGTCGGTCACCGAACCGTCGGCACCGAGCGCGGTGTTGAGGACGATGGTGCCGCCATTGCCGACATAATCGCCGCTGATGGTCAGCGTATTGCCGAGACCTCCGCCGGCGATGCGCACCGTTCCGGCGTTGGTCAACCCGGCAAGCGTCTGGGAGGTGCCGGCAAGGTCAAGCGTGGCGCCAGAGGCGACGGAGAACTGCGAGGAGGAACTGAATGCCTTGGCCGCGCCCGCGGCGAGCGTGCCGCCGCTGACCGACGTGGCGCCGGTAAATGCCGAGTTGTCCGAGGCGAGCACCAGAATGCTCTGGCCATCCTTGACGAAAGTGCCGGCGCCCGAGAGCACGCCGGCATAGCTGGCATTGGCCGTCTGGTCGAAGGTGAAGGAGCCGCCCGCGCCGATCGAGACATCGCCGCCGAAGCGCTCGGCCGCCGAGACGAGGCCACCCTGGTCGATGGTCCAATCGAGCAGCGAGGTGCCTGCAAGCGTCAACGTGCCGGCGCCGTCCTTCACCATTGTGCCGGTGCCGGAGATATCGCCGGCAAAGCTGGCGTCCGCCGTCTGGTCGAACACGACAGTGCCGGCATTGCCGATGTCGCCGCGGATCGAAGCCGCGTTGCCTACCAGCGTGCCGGCGTCCACCAGCGTGTTGCCGCCATAGCTGTTCGTTCCGGTGAGGGTCAACGTGCCGGCGCCGGTCTTGGCAAGGCTGCCGGCGCCCGAGATCGCGCCGGACAAAATGAGGTCGGCCGCGGTGTCGAAGGTGCCGCCGGCCGCCGCGAGCGTGATGTCGCGCGCCGAGAAGAAGACGGCGGTGTTGCGCAGCGTGCCGCCGGCGAGCGTCAGGCCGCCGGCGGCAGCGCCGAGATTGTTGTCGGCCGAAACCGAGAGCACGCCGCCCGAGACGGTCGTGCCGCCCGTGTAGGTGTTGGCGCCGGAAAGCACCAGCGTGCCGGCATCGGTCTTGGTGAGGCTGCTCGCCCCGGTCAGCACCGAGGCGATGGTCGCGGTATAGCCCGCCCCGGCCGGGGAGCCGTCGCCGACCCGGATGATGCTCTCGCCACCGGCGCCGGCCAGCGTTGTGGCGTCGCCTTCGATGCGGTAGCCGTCGGCGGCGAACTGCATGCCGGTGACCGCCAGCGCGCCGGCGCCATCGCCGGCGATGACGGTACCGCCAAGTGTCTGGAAGATGGCAAAGCCGGGCTGCGGCTTCATGGCTCCGTTGACTAGGCCGGTGCTCGTGGTCCAGTTCGGGCTCGTCGCCGTCCAGGTGCCATTGCCGCCGTCGACCAGATCATTGTTGGCATTGCCGGCCGCGTCGCCGTCCCAGAACAACAGGTCGTTGCCGACGCTGCTGATAAGATTGACCTGGTTGGCGACGGAGGTCTGCACCGACAGGTCGGCCGCCGTGACGTTGACCGGCAGATTGCCGAACTCAAGACCATTGTCGGTCAGCGAGCCGCCATAATTGATCAGCCGATAGACGCCGGGGCCGAAGCCGCCGACATCGGTGATGTCGAGGCTGCCGTCCAGAGTCAGGTTGCCGGTCACCACGATCAGATCGTTGACGCCGCCGCCGACAATGCCGGCTTGGCCGAGCTCATAGTCAAGGGTCGAGCCCGAGCTCAGGCTGAGCGATCCCACCGTCAGCGTGCCAGGGCTGGAGCCCGGCGCCAGCACGCCGCCATCGGCGATAATGACCGCGCCGGCAATCGAGCCGGAGCCGCCCAATGTGCCGCCGCTGTTGACGGTCGTCTGGGTGTTGCCGAGCGCGCCCTCGACGACAAGCTTGCCGCCACTGACCGTGGTTGCGCCGGAATAGGTGTTGGCGCCGCCCAGGATCATGGTGCCGCCGTTGAGTGCCAGTCCACCGCTGCCGGAGATGATGCCGGAAAAACTATCGTTGGTGTCGGTGATCGTAAGCGTCTTGGCGCCCAGAGTGACGGCGCCGCTGCCGGCGAGGCTCTGAATGCTGGTGCCTGTCGGGGTAATGGCCGCGATATCGAACGTTCCGTCCGCGAGCACTCGGCTTGAATCGGCAACGGCGCCGGCTCCCTGAAGCGAGAGTGTGCTGCCGGCCTGGATCCAGGTCTCGCCGGAATAAGGGCTGTTGGCTAGAAGGTTGAAAATGCCGCCGCCTGTTACGGTCAGGCCACCGGCGCCAGTAAACCCAGAGGTAGCGTCGGTCCCCACGGTGAAGCCGGCGGTATCGACGGTCAGCCCGCCAGCCAGTACGCTAAGTTCAGTGCCCGAGAATCCATTGATGAAGGTCGCATTGTTCGCTCTTGCCTTGAGAATGCCATTGTCAAAATTGGCCTGCGCCGCGCCGAAGCCGTTCCGCAGAACGGCCGTGTCCAACATGCCGCCGCTGATGTTGAGCGTGCCGGAAGAGGTGACACCCACGCCTAAGATCGTGGTGCTGGCGACGACTTTGCCTCCATTCACAACGTTCAGCGTACCGTTTCCTTGATAGCCGACACCAAAATTCCCGCTGCTTATCGTCCATAGCGATCCAGCCCCGGTGACGGTGACGGTTCCGGTGCCGCTGGCTTGATTTCCGATCCGCGGGGCTGACGCGCTTGTAAGCGTGCTGCCGTTCTGGATCGTCAGACTGCCCGACCCGCTATCGCCAACGTACAGGGAGCTCGTCACACCAATTGCTGGGCCACTCACGCCAAGCACTGTCGGGTTAGGCGATGTCGTGTTGATCACGACGGAGCCGCCTGAGGGGGCTACGCCGCCCGACCAGTTGCTGCCCACCGTCCAGTTGTTGCTCGTCGTTCCAGTCCATTGCTGAGCGGAGGCCGAGGTCAGTGAAGCGCCGATCGCCAGCGCTGTCAGGCCGACGCCCGCCAACAGCTTGGTCATTGTGCCGCCCCGATCTTCGATCGTTTCGCCGCCGGCAGCCGTGCTCATATGAAATTCCCCCAACAGAGCCAAATGCGCCTCGCAGCGTCGACCCTGATTCCGATCGGGTAAACGCAGCACGAAAGGGTACGGCCTCGCAACAGGCTTATATTCGGATCGACTACCAAAAAACTAATCCTAGCAAGGAAAGGCAAGTCTGTGTTGGTGACGTCACAGCGGATTTACTTGTATTAGCTTCTGCTTATTTAAACGAGTAAGCTCACCGAACTATGCGAAATGGGCTTGCTGGCTCCACGGCGGCGCGCGCGCCGTGCTCGGCGAAGTCGCCGGGGGTCCAGACCTCGCGGGTTTGGACTCGATGCGGGCAAGCAGGCGCGAGCGAAGATCGGTATGGGGCTCAACTATGGGCATGTCCGAAATAAGCTACAAGTTTCGGCCACTCGTGGCGCCCAACCAAACATGGAACTCGCATTTTCGCATTAAAGGATATGGCCCGGCACTTTAGACTATCCGAATGCCCTCCTTCCGCAGGGGCATGACGTCATTCCGGTTGACTCTTAACCAAGACGAGAACAAATGTAGAACATATCACGGCTTTCCGCGTTTCAAGGGTCAGATGCGTGTATCGGCGCCCCCTGCTGCCATTTCCGACCTTCGAGAACGCATCGCGCGCCTCGAAGGCGGAAAGGCGCGCGCCCGAATGGTTTTGCCGTTCGGAGTGGCCGCGATCGACAGGGTTCTGCCGGGAGGCGGGTTGACTTTTGGCGGTCTGCACGAGGTCGCGGGCGGCGGCAATGGCGCTGTCGACGGTGCGGCCGCGGCGCTGTTCGCCGCGGGAATTGCCGCCCGCACGGCAGGCAAGGTGCTGTGGTGCGTTACCCGGCCCGATCTGTTCGCGCCTGCGATCGAACAGGCCGGCCTTCCTCCGGGACGGGTAATCTATGTCGAAGCCGGCGACGAAAAATCCGTTCTCGCCTGTTTCGAAGAGGGTCTTCGTGGCGGTTTTGGCGCTGTCGTTGCCGAGATTGCACGGCTTTCGATGACGGCCTCACGGCGGCTTCAGCTTGCCGCCGAAAACTCCGGCGCCACCGGCATCGCCATTCGCCGCTGGCGGCGACAGACGGAGGCAACCGATTTTGGCCAGCCGACAGCCGCCGAAACCCGCTGGCGGGTGTCGGTCCTGCCGTCGACACCACTGCCTGTTCAGGGAGTCGGGCGTGCGCGCTGGCAGCTTGAACTGATCCGATGCCGTGCAGGAGAGAGCGCAGATTTTACAGTGGAGGCTTGCGATGCCAAGGGTCGTATCGCTCTTCCTTCCGATGTGGCCGACAGACCGCTTCAGAAGGAAATCGGGCGACGCCGCGCCTCCGCCTGAGACGCCGCTCGTTTTGATCGGCCGCGACGGACGTCGCCGTGTGGTACTTGCCGCTGATGCGGCAGCGCACGCAGCCGGCCTGCGCATCGGCATGCCGGCGAGTAAGGCGCAGGCGCTCGTTCCGGGTCTTGTCGTTCATGATGCCGAGCCCGAAGCAGATGAGATGGCGCTCGAGCGATTGGCGCTGTGGGCGCTGCGCCGCTACGCGCCGATCGTCGCTGCCGATGCGCCGGACGGCATTGTGATCGACACGACCGGCGCCGACCATCTGCATGGCGGCGAGGCGGCAATGCTCACCGATATGGTGGAGCGACTTGCCGCGTCCGGCTTTACCGCGCGCTGCGCGGTCGCCGATAGCTGGGGCGCAGCCCACGCATTGGCCCGCTTCGGTACACGGCAGACGCTTGTGGTACCGTCCGGCGAAATTGCCCAGGCGATCCTGCCTTTGCCGATCGCTGCCCTTCGCTTTCCCGCCGCGACGATCGATAGTCTGAGGCGGCTCGGCTTCGAGACAATTGCGGATCTCACCGGCACCCCGCGTGCGGCGCTCGCCTTGCGTTTTGGGCCGGAGGCCGGCCGCCGCCTCGACCAGGCGTTCGGACGCGTGAGCGAACCGATCGAGCCGATCCGGCCGCAGGAAATTGTCGAAGTGCGCCGCAATTTTGCCGAGCCGATCGGCGCGGCACAAACAATCGCGCGCTATACCGGCAAGCTGGTCGCTGAACTATGCGCCTCACTCGAGACGCGAGGACTTGGCGCACGCCGGCTCGATCTTCTGTTCTTCCGCGTCGACAATCGCATCGAGGCGATCCGTGTCGGCACAGCATCGCCGGTGCGTGACACGAAGCGCTTGACCCGGCTTCTCACCGACAAAATAGAAACGATCGATCCAGGGTTCGGCATCGAGCTGATGCGGCTTGCCGCGACCGTTGCCGAGCCGCTGCGGGCCAAACAGATGATTTCCTCGCTCGCCGAGGCGCCCGAACCCGATGTGTCGGATGTGATCGACATCCTCGCCAACCGTGTCGGTGAGGACCGGCTCTATCGCTTTGCCCCGGTGCAGAGCGACGTTCCCGAACGTTCGGTTCAACGCATTGCCCCAATGGCGCCTGATACCGGCGAGGGCTGGCCCGGCCATTGGCCGCGCCCAACTCGGCTGTTGCCACGACCCGAGCCGATCGAGACGGTGGCACTTCTTCCCGACCATCCACCCGTGACTTTCACTTGGCGCGGCGTCCGCCGACGCGTGAAGCGTGCGGATGGTCCGGAACGCGTCTTCGGGGAATGGTGGAAGCGCGACGCCGAGCTCGCGGCGGTGAGGGACTATTTCCGGGTCGAGGACGAGAACGGCGAGCGCTACTGGGTCTACCGCGCCGGCGACGGCGAGGATGCCGCGACCGGATCGCATAAATGGTTCATGCATGGGATCTTCGGATGACTGGCGCGGCCCGATATGCCGAGCTGCAGGTCACCTCGCATTTCAGTTTCCTGCGTGGGGCGAGTAGCTGCGAAGAGCTGTTCGCCCAGGCGGCACTGCTCGGCATCGAAGCGCTGGCTATCGTCGACCGCAATTCGCTTGCCGGCATCGTGCGCGCCCATGAAGCGGCCAAGACGACAGGCGTTCGGCTAATCGTCGGCTGCCGTCTTGAACTGGCCGACGGCATGTCGATCCTGGTCTACCCTACGGACCGACCGGCCTATTCGCGCCTTTGCCGCCTGCTGTCGCTCGGCAAGGGCAGGGCCGGGAAGGCAAAATGCCATCTCGAATGGGATGATGTCGTCGCCTATGGCGAAGGTCTGATTGCTGTCCTGGTGCCGGACGAAGCCGATGACCTTTGTGCCGTTCGTTTGCGGCGGCTGCGCGAGATCTTCGGTGATCGCGCCTATCTGGCGCTCACCTTGCGCAGGCGTCCGAACGACCAGCTCAGGCTTCACGAGCTGGCAAATCTTGCGACGGCGATGCACGTGCCCACCGTCGTCACCAATGACGTGCTTTTCCACGAGCCAGCCCGCCGCATGATGCAGGATGTCGTCACCTGCATTCGTCACAACGTCGCCATCGATGGTGCCGGCTTCCGGCGCGAACGTCATGCTGATCGCTACCTCAAACCTGGCGACGAAATGGCGCGGCTCTTCAGCAATTATCCCGAGGCCTTGGCGCGCACGATCGAAATCGCCGACCGCTGCCGGTTCTCGCTCGACGAGCTCGCCTACCAATACCCGGAGGAGAAGACCATGCCGGGTCTCACCTCCCAGCAGGCGCTGGAAAAACTGACCTGGGAAGGTGCTGACAGCCGCTATCCCGAGGGCGTGCCTGACAAGGTGGTCGAGATCTTGAAACACGAGCTGCGGCTGATCGAGACGCTCAGATACGCGCCGTACTTTCTCACCGTGAACTCGATCGTCCGCTTCGCGCGCAGCCAGAACATCCTTTGCCAGGGCCGCGGCTCGGCCGCCAATTCCGCCGTCTGCTATGTGCTGGGCATCACCTCCATCGATCCCGAACGCAACAACCTTCTGTTCGAGCGTTTCGTCTCCGAGGAGCGGCGCGAGCCGCCCGACATCGATGTCGATTTCGAGCACGAACGGCGCGAGATCGTCATGCAGTGGGTCTACGAGACCTACGGCCGCGAACATGCCGCGCTTTGCTCCACCGTCATCCGTTATCGCACCAAGGGCGCCGTCCGTGATGTCGGCAAGGCGCTCGGCCTGCCCGAAGACATGACCAAACTTCTGTCCTCGCAGGTCTGGGGCCACGGTGAGGCGGTCGATGAGCAGCGCGCCGGCGAGCTCAACCTCAATCTCGGCGATCGCCGGCTGCGCCTGACCCTCGAACTCGCCGCGCAACTTGCCGGCACGCCGCGCCACCTCTCGCAGCATCCGGGCGGCTTCGTCCTGACGCATGATCGCCTCGACGATCTCGTGCCGATCGAACCGGCGACGATGAAGGATCGCCAGGTCGTGGAATGGGACAAGGACGATATCGACGCCCTCAAATTCATGAAGGTGGATGTCTTGGCCCTGGGCATGCTCACCTGCATGAAGAAGTCATTCGATCTCCTGTCCGAGCACAAGGGCATCGCCCTCGACCTGGCGACGATCCCGTCGGAGGATCCGCGCACCTACGCGATGATCAGGAAGGCCGATACGCTCGGCGTTTTCCAGATCGAATCCCGCGCGCAGATGTCGATGCTTCCGCGCATCAAGCCGCGCACCTTCTACGACCTGGTCATCGAGGTCGCGATCGTCCGTCCCGGCCCGATCCAGGGCGACATGGTCCATCCCTACCTTCGCCGGCGCGATGGCACGGAGGCGGTGACGTTTCCGACACCGGAGCTCGAGCGCGTGCTGGGCAAGACGCTGGGCGTGCCGCTGTTTCAGGAGCAGGCAATGCAGGTCTCCATGATCTGCGCTGGCTTTTCGGCCGGCGAGGCCGACCAGCTGCGGCGCGCCATGGCCACCTTCAAGCACACCGGTGGCGTCTCGAAGTTCCGCGACAAACTGATCAATGGCATGATCAACAACGGCTATACCCCGGAGTTTGCCGAAAAGACCTTCTCCCAACTCGAAGGCTTTGGCAGCTACGGCTTTCCCGAAAGCCATGCCGCCTCCTTCGCCTTGATCGCCTACGCGTCCTCCTGGATGAAATGCTGGCATCCGGATGTCTTCTGCGCCGCGCTTCTGAATTCGCAACCGATGGGTTTTTATCTGCCGGCCCAGATCGTGCGTGATGCTCGCGATCATGGCGTCGAGGTGCGACCGGTCTGCGTCAATGCCAGCCGCTGGGATTGCACGCTTGAGCCGACCGACGTCGAAGATCGCTTCGCTGTCCGGCTCGGCCTGCGCATGGTGAAGGGTCTCGCCAATGATGACGCGGCCGCAATCGTCGCGGCGCGGGCCGTCGAACCCTTCCTCTCGGTCGACGATCTCTGGCGCCGCGCCGGCGTGCCAGCGGCTTCACTTGTCCAGCTCGCCGAGGCCGACGCATTTCTGCCGGATCTGAACCTTGCCCGCCGCGATGCGCTCTGGGCGATCAAGGCGCTACGCGATGAACCTTTGCCCCTGTTCGCGGCCGCCACGTCCCGTGAACACAAAACGGTGACGGAGATCCACGAGCCCGCTATCACGCTCAAGCCGATGACGGCCGGCCGCGAGGTTGTCGAGGATTATGGCCATGTCGGGCTGACCTTGCGCAGCCATCCGGTGTCGTTTCTGCGTGCCGATCTACGCCGGCGTCGCATCGTGACCTGTGAGGAGGCCATGCAGGCGCGGGACAAACGGTGGCTCGAGGCCGCCGGCCTGGTGCTGGTCCGGCAGCGGCCGGGCTCGGCCAAAGGCGTCATGTTCCTCACGATGGAGGATGAGACCGGCGCCGCCAACGTCGTCGTCTGGGTCAAAATCTTCGAGAAATTCCGTCGCGTCCTTCTCTCGTCGGCCATGCTCAGTGTGCGCGGCCGCATCCAGCGGGAAGGGGAGGTGGTGCATCTCGTCGCGCACGAGTTGACCGATCTTTCGGCCGAACTCGCCAGCGTCGGAAACCGCGACACGCCATTTCCATTGCCACACGGCCGCGGTGACGAGGCCCATCATGGCGGATGGGGCATCGATCCGCGCGGCATGCCGAAAACGCGCGAAATCGTCGATTCCTATGAGCACATAGACCGCATTAAGGTGAAGACGCGGGATTTTCGGTAGCGACGACATCGTTGAAAAAATCAAACGATGCCCCGTGCCAGGTAAATGTCTGGTCCAAGAAATGTGCTGCGAGGGAGGCATGCCTTTTGCCTCTTGCAGCAGCTATCGCGCAGCCCCATTTAGAGGCTATTGATATTTTCGGCCGATCGATCCGGGCCTTGCGATTTCTCGCTTTTGCTGCATCTATCTCCAAAGTCTCGATATGAACCGGTTCGGCTTCATCGCCGGATCACGCTGCAATTGTTACGAAGGAATACGCATATGGCGACTGGAACCGTGAAGTGGTTCAACAGCACCAAGGGTTTTGGATTCATCCAGCCCGATAATGGTGGTCAGGACGTTTTCGTCCATATTTCCGCTGTCGAACGCGCGGGTCTTTCGACCCTCGTCGATGGCCAGAAGATTAACTTTGAGATCGAGCAGGACCGCCGTACGGGCAAGTCCTCAGCGGGCAATCTCAGCAAAGCAGGCTAATTGTTTCTCGCGCGGCCCGGCACAAGCCGGAACGACGCGGCAAGTCACGGATGTACTGGCAGTCGCTCGACAAGAGCGCGCGGGAATATGGTTCAATCGGAAGGCCGGCGCAGCAGATTGCTGCAAGCCTTCTTTGCAAAGGAAAGGCGGGGTTACTCCCGCCTTTTTTGTGTCCGGACTACGTAGGCCGATGAATCTGCAGCAATCAGGCCGCGGTCTTCTTGCGCGTCCGCTTCACCGGCGCCGGCTTTTCCGGTTCTGTCGGCTTTCGGCCGAGTCCCATCGTCTTGGCCAATGCCGAGCGCGCTGCGGCATCGTTCGGCGCGACCATCGGGTAGTCCGCTGGCAGGCCCCATTTGGTGCGATATTCGCCGGGCGTCAGGTTGTAGTGTGGGTCGCGAGATGGCGTTTCAACGACTTGAACTTCTTCCCGTCCTCAAGGCTGACAATGTAGTCCGGAGTGACCGATTTCTTGATCGGCACGGCAGGCTTGAGAACCGCTGACTTATCCGGCGCAACACCGCCGCCAGCTGTGCCCTTCAATGCGGCGCCCGCACTACTCCGCCCGCGGAACCAGTGGACCGAGCGCCCCGATGCCGGCCCCTGCTGCAGACCGTGCCGCGGAGCCGTCGCCACAGACGAAGTCCGCACCTCTGGGCGGGGTTCCGACGTCGGTGCCACGCGCGCTTCACGGGCTGGCTTTCCCTGAGCGTCCGCGTCTGTTCTTGCGTGTTGGCCAACGGTCATGTCTGCCCTGCGTCGCCTGTTTGAGCGTTCCTGGTGACAGAGCGCTAGACGCGCTCTGGGCGGATCTCAGTCAGCCTTGAGGAGATTGCTCGCTGCGACGATGGACGTCTCTTCGCCGCGGGAACGCTCGGCTGAACCCGATGTTAGTAGATATGCCAAAGACAAATCACCTCCTGGGCGTCGCTACTACCGCCAAGATTGGCGGACACCCAATCCAGGCGATGTTGATTCCTCTCCCGATCGCGTTGCTGGTCTCGGTCTTCCTTTCCGATGTGATGAGCGCTGCCGCGGCGCTGGCCGGCTTTGCCGGCTCCCTCGGAAATGCCGCCATGCGCTCGATAAGCGCGGCATGGCACCATATGATCGGCGATGTCACGGCAGTGGTGCTCGCGCTCGCCAGCTTCTTCCTTTTGCGCCGAGCCGGCGCTGGAGATCGAGGCTCATCAGGCCAGGGGCGGTGTTGAAGGCGACCAGCCCGGACATGCAGCTCCTCGCGGCGATAGAGGTCGCGAAAGTCGGTCGTGTTGTGCGTGACGAGCACATAGCCATCATCGACCGCGCGCCGGGTCACCAAATGGTCCTTGGCGCCTGCGAGGCCCAGCCAGCGCACATGGCTCGACGTTCGCGCGCCAGTTTCGCAAGCTCTGGGCTTAGGCATTCGTCGATCAGGAATTTCACGAAACGGCTGGCAGATCGTCGAGACGGATTGTGCGTGTCGACTTCGCCGCCGTGCTGCGCCACGCCGGCTTGACGGGCGGACGGCCACGCCGCGGATAGGCGAGCGCAAAGTCGGCCGCGAGCCCGATCTGGTCGAGAGTCAGTTGCGGATAGGCGGCACGGATCGTCTCGGGCGTATCGCCATTGGCGAGCATGTCGGCAACGTCATGAACAAGCACGCGTGTTCCAACAAAGGCCGGATGACCGCTAAGTACCGCTGGATCGCGCGCCACCATGGCCTTGGCTTTCCTCAGTCGGCTGAGGCCGGTCCTTACCCCGGCGGTGATCGGCTTCAGGTCGACCTTAAGCGGATCGTCCGCGACCACGGACGCAGCATCATCGGCAATGGCGTGCTCGACGATCCGCCGCCGCGCGGCAGGCGTCAGCGTCTCCGCCGTCAGCCAGGCGAGGCGTAGGCCGACGAGACCGGCTCCGATGATGACGCGGCTGCCGCGGCGTGTCTCGACACGGCCGTGTAGCAATCCGGCATCGATAATGCGATGCACCTGCTTGAGCGGCACCTGCGTTACCGCCGCCGCCTCATTGGCGGTGAGCACTTCGGTACTAAACCCCGGCATGACAGTAATCCTTCCACATTGATGGAAGATATATAGTCACTCTGCCGTCCGCAGTCCAGCGAAGCTTTGCGGCAGCCAGGCAGGGCAGCGCCGGCGTGAGATTTGGAGGCAGAGGGGGAGGGGAGTTTCCTGACGGGCTTGGAGGTTCGGGGAGAGGCCCCGGGCCGCCCGTCATGGAGAACCTGACCATGGCAAAGAACGCCATTCAGAAGATTGCAATGAACGCCGCGGAAAACATTCCCTATGACAAGCTAACGCTGTCGCAGAAGAATGTCCGGCGCATCAAGGACGGCGTGTCGATCGAGCAGCTGGCCGAAGACATCGGACGGCGAAAGTTGATCCAGAGCCTGAACGTCCGTCCCGTGCTCGGCGGCGAGGGCGAGGAGACGGGCACGTTCGAGGTGCCCGCCGGCGGCCGGCGTTATCTCGCGCTCGGCATCCTCATCAAGCAAAAGCGCCTGGCGAAGAACGAGCCAATCCCCTGCATCGTCAACCGCGGGCAAGAGACCTCGGCCGAAGAGGACTCTCTTGCCGAAAACCTGCGGCGCGCCGACCTGCACCCGCTCGACCAGTTTCGGGCCTTCAAGACGCTCAGCGATCAGGGCCTCGATCCGGAGGAGATCGGCGCCCGCTTCTTCGTGTCGCCGGCGACGGTGAGGCAACGCCTGCGGCTGGCCTCGGTGTCACCGAAACTTCTCGATCTTTACGAGAAGGACGAAATCCGGCTCGAACAGATCATGGCGTTTTCGATCTCGGACGATCACGCGCGCCAGGAGCAGGTCTGGGAGCGGATTTCCAGCTCGCACATGCAGGAACCATACTACATCAGGCGCCTGCTGACTGAGACTACGGTCCGGGCCGATGATCGCCGTGCCGTCTATGTCGGCGCCGAGGGCTATGAGGCGGCCGGCGGCGTCATCCTTCGCGACCTGTTCGAGCAGGATGCCGGCGGTTGGTTCCAGGATGCGGCGCTCCTCGAGCAGCTCGTCTTCGACAAGCTCAAGGTGGATGCCGAGGCGATCCGCGCCGGAGGCTGGAAATGGGTCGAGGCGGCGATCAGCTTTCCCTATGGCCACACCTCCGGCATGCGGCGCATCTACGCCGAAGCGCAGGAACTGAGCGCCGAGGAGATCGAACGCTACGACGCGCTGAAGGCCGAATACGACAAGCTGGATGCGGACTATGCCCGGGCCGAGGACGCCGACGAGACAATCGAGGCGAAGCTCGACCAGCTGGGCGCCGAGCTCGATGCGATCGATGATCGCCCTCAAAGCTACGATTCCGCCCAGAAGGCCATTGCCGGTGTGTTCGTTACGCTTGCCGCGAACGGCAAGCTCCAGGTCGACGCCGGTTTTGTGCGGTCCGAGGACGAGCCGCGGGCCGAAACCGGCGATGTCGATGAAGGCGAAGAAGGGGGCGCCGACGGCGGAACCGGATCCAATGACGACGACGATGGCGAAGGTGTTGTCGTCAACGGCAAGCCGGTGGGTGACGGCTCTGGCGACGACGGCGAGGACGATGGCATCAAGCCGCTGCCCGATCGGCTCGTCTTCGACCTGACCGCGCAGCGGACGCTGGCATTGCGCAACGCGCTCGCCGGTGACGTCGACATGGCCATCGTCGCCGCACTCCATGCCTTCGTCCTGCAGGTCTTCTATCGCTTCGCGCCGGACACGTGCCTGGAGATCAGCCTGAAGAGCGGCAGCTTCAGCCAGGTCGACGGTCTTGCCGAGACATCCTGGGCCAAAGAGATCGCCGAGCGGCACGAAGCCTGGGACCGCGATCTGCCCGATGAGGCGGAAGGCCTGTGGGACTTCCTTCTCGGCCTCGACGAAGCAAGCCGTAAGGCGCTGTTCGCGCACTGCGTCTCGCTGACCCTCAATGCGGTGGTCGAACCCTGGAATAGGCGAGGGAAGGCGCTCGAGCATGCAGATGTGCTCGGTCGCTCGCTTCAGTTCGACATGGTCGACGCCGGCTGGACGCCTACGGTCGAGTTCCTCGGGCGGCTCACCAAGGCGCGGATTCTACAGGCTGTCCGTGAAGCTCGTGGCGCAGACTCCGCACAGCTGATCGACCACATGAAGAAGGACATCATGGCCCGTGAAGCGGCCCGTCTTCTTGAGGGGTCGAACTGGCTGCCCGAACCGCTGCGTCTTTCCGGCGACGGCACTTCCGAGCCCGTCGATCAATCGGCGGACGGTGGCACGCTCGCCGGCCATCCGGACGAGACCGTGAGTGATCTGCCGGCGTTCCTTGAAACTGACGCCCGGCCATCAACCGGTGAGCCAGTGGCCAAAGACGGCGACGAGAACGATCAGCTCCACGCCGCCGAATAAGTCACACCATCATTCCGCTCAAGGCCCGGCACTCAAGCCGGGCCTTTCATCTTGTTTCGACGCGGACACCCGCATGCCGGGTATGCCTCGTTTCATGGAGATCTCTATGTTCCAGTGGGAAAAGAGCTGTTCCTATGATGAGCAGCAAAAAAGACGCTTTCACACGACGGCACGTGCAAGATTGAGGAGGCTCGCCACCGAGCTTGGTCTTTCGCCTGGCAGCTTTGACATCCGCTCCAACAAGGCCGGAGTGGCTGTATCAGGCGAAGTCACCCTGCACCACGATCGCGCCTACATCCAGATCGGCCAGTTCGGGCTTTCCTCCGGCCACGGTATCATGATCCGGACGTGCAAGAGCCGGGAGGACTACACCGGCGGCTCCAACCATTTTGTCGCGCTCACCATGCTTGATGACATTCCTGCACTCGCCGCGACGGTGCACGCGATCACAGGCGTCGGTCCTGAGAATTCGAGCGCATCCGGGTTCCGCGCCGCCTGGCCTTTCCCCTCGCAACCAATGACCCGGTGGTATCGCCGGCGCAAAGTCGCTCGGCGGCGCTTGTCGCCATGTCAAATCGGAGGGCCCGGTCGATGAAGGACCTCGAGATCCACAAGTTCGTCGTTGTCTCCACGGCGCATGTTTCGGAAGCCACCGCGAAACGGCTTGACCATACCCCGGCGAAGGACTGGCCATGCGCCGGCGGGCCCTATGCCGAATACGGATGGTTCGTTTACGCACACGACGAGAACTCCGGCCCCGGCGAGAACGCCATTCCCGCCGATCTCTTCGACGTCATGACCTGGGCGCGCAGGCAAGGTTGCGAATACATCCTGTTCGATTGCGACGCCGACCAGGTGGACGGTCTGCCCGCCTATGACTGGTGACATCTTGCTCGCGGCGTCCTAGTGCGCGAGCACCAACTCGATTGACACCGGCGATTGAGCGGGGCCGGCAATACGCAGCGGTTGGCCCCGTCGCCACCGACCACCGTCTTTAGATCGACTCATCCAGCTCGGCTCCGCGCCGTAGCCTGACCATGCAGCCTCACCTCCGGCTCCACGGGGCGCCGGACTTCCCTTCAATCCGCCGATCGTCCACTGCCCGCGTCTTGTCGCGCGAGCGGTCGGCTCGGCCATTCTGGAAGCAAAGCCATGACCGACCATCCAGCTTTCCGCAAAGTCCGCGAGGGGATCGCCAGCCGCGAACAGATGTTTCAGCTGTTCGACAGGCATCGCCATACGCCCGGCATCGATCCTTTGTCGGGCACTCCCTATGCCGGCGAATGGTTCGAGATAACAGCCTCGACATACCATTTCATGCTCGGCCTCTTGCCGCCGCTTTTCATGCGCACCGGCATGTTTGGAATGTCCGAATACAAGGCCGGGTACGTCACCAGCGTCTTTTTTGCGGTCAGGATCCGTACTCGTGAACGCTGGTTCCATGGCTTCTGCGATCTTTCCGACAAGCGCAGCCCGGACGCCATGCGCGCAGCCATCATCGCTCATGAAACAGGGGCCGCCGACAGCATGACACGTGAGGAGAAGCTCGAAGCGATCTGGAACGCTACGCATCCCGACCTCAAGGGCATTGCCGGCAATGTGGATCCCGATGCCTGGCCGGCCGAACACCGAGGCAAGCCCACCATTCTCGTCAACGCCGGTGCGCAAGGCACTGTCCTCAAGCTTCTTGAGAACCTCTCCGATAAGGAGATCGATGAACTCTTATCGGTCTCGCTACCGCTCCGAAACTCACGCAGGGGAGGTGATGATGCGGACCGTTCGTAAGCCCCCTTGTCGGCAGCGAAACCTCCGCGCGAGGCGCACTCCGCTTACTCGGCCGAAATGGGCGCTCCGGATCGGCATCGCCACCGGCGAACGCCACCCGGTGCGCCGACAGTCGCCGACCTCGCTTGCTTCGGTCGAGGCAGCGGCCGAACGGCTTGCAAATGTTCCGACCCGAAAGGCTGCCCGACGCCGCACGACGGTCGCGCGAGACGGGGAAGGCTGAATTCTGCGCCCGGTTCGATCAGCAGGCTAGGCAGCTGCAATCGACGAAATCGGCATTACCACTAATAATGTCGACCGCATCAAAGGTGGTTAGTCAGCGGCTCGCGGCGCAGTAGCAAAACCCTTTCGGAACGGCACGGCTTCCGCAACCGGGTGCGAGCATTCGGCCACCGCGACGGCCTCGATCAACAGATCCAGAGCCTGCCTTGCCTCTACCCTCGTGTGGACAGTGCCCTGGAGATAGTAACAGGCACGCTCTAGATGGATACGGGCAGCTGATAAGTCGCTGGTCACCGCTCGCTCCGTCATTGCCGCCCACAGCTTTCGTGCCATGCAGGGGCTAATGGGGTGCAAATATCCACAGATGCATTTTAAGCAAATGTTAGCTAAGCCGCATATAACCCGCATTTCGCAAGGCACCGATGAAAAGGCTGGCATGGCCTGCGATATCCGTCTTTGCCTGCGTCGACAGTGGCTGGCTGGTCCAGGCCTCCAATGGCCCGATGAAGCTTGAGAAAGCACCGTTTATCAGGCAATGACGGGTCACGAGCCCTTGCTTCTCCAGAGCCAGAACGCCCGTTTGATCGCTTTGGTATCTTATGGCTGCGACCCGCTGGATCGCCGCATCACCATCGATCCGGACGTCGAAAAGCAGGGCGCCGCGGCTTATGGCGGCTATTTTCTCCGCCTTTTCGCTGAAGCTGATCGGTAGCGCGCGGACGCTTTCGACCGCCATCTGGAAAACCACCGCATCCAATTCATCCGCCGCCATAAGAGAAATTGCCCGCAAAAGAACGGCAATTGCAATCGGCTTGCGCAAAATGTCGGACGACGCCAGCGGGCCGCCGCTTATAAGTCGAACGATCAATATTTCGGTGCCTTGCTCGAACGAAGTCGCTTGGACGCGCGGTCAAAACGGTTGTTAGAAGACGAACTGGTTCAAACGTCGCTTGCCCGTCGATGGCCTTGTCCGGTAAGGCTCGCCGGGAAATGTGGGGCGAGGACCAATAGATCCGTAGCTTCACCATGCGACGACACATCGACTGACCCAAGTCGTTCTCACCAAGGAAGAGACAATGAAGCATCAGACCCGTCCATTTGTCGTGGAGGTCAAACAGAAGCGGCGCAATTCCAAGCAGAGCCACTCGATCTGGGGCGACGTCGACCTGTCCGGAATTGTCGCTGAAACGACGAGAGTGTCTGAGAAGGAGATGGAATTGCCAGATCGACAGCTTATTGACTCTGACGTGGCACCCATTGATGTTGAGGATGGGTATAAACCGCCAGCGGAGCACCTTATGGCCGAATCCCGGGGAATTGAATCAGTGCAGACCACCATCGAATTGCCTGCGAAAGCAGAAACAGTTGAAGTAAAGAAGAGGGCATCGAAAGCAGCCAAGGCCCAGCCAAAAGCTTCTGCGCGAAAGGCGGCCATCAAGTCCGCGCCTGCAGCAACTGACCCTCCCGCGACAGTTCGCAAGGCGCGCAAGATCTACTCCGTGAAGGAACGCGGCCAATTGCTCAGCCAGATCGAGAAGTTGATTGGTGGCGGCGCCAGCATCAAGAGCGCCACAGGTCAGGCCGGTATTTCGGAGCAGACCTATTATCAGTGGAAGAAGGTTGCAGCGCCAGCCGCAGACAGCGGCGATCTCCGCGATCTTGTCGCGCTCGAAGAAGAAAACAAGCGCCTCAAGAATCTGCTTGCCGACCGACTGCGCAAGGAAAATGCCGAGCTCAAGAAGAAGCTGGGCCTTGCGTAAGACATACTGAAGCATCGCCGGAAATTCCGCCGAAGCTCAGAGCGGCAGCGGCGGCATATCGCCTTCGCCGACCCGCCACACCCAAGAGCCGATCTCCGGACGCGTGGCGATCATTTTGTTGAGCGACGTTTCGAAGCTCTCGTCTGCTCCTGCCGGAACGACAAAGAGCGCGATCGGCTCGTCCCTGTTCAGAAGCAACGCGTTGGCGATCGGCTGGTCGGGTTGCAGGTCATAGCGCAATCCCTTCACGCTCTTCTCGCGAAGACGGGAAAGCCCATTGACGAGCCTTTTCTCCGGGACCGTCTCATAAGGAATCCAGTTCTCGGACACCACCATCAACGCGATTTCTTCGACAGTGGCGATGCCGGCCGGGTTCAGTCCGAAGGTTGCGATCGATATGAGATGTGAGCTCGAATCCGCTTCCCACAGCGACAACTCCTTCTCGAAACGTGTCTGCAAACGCCGATGCAATGCATCGTCGATCATGAAGGGGAAGCCGGGCAGGTGCCTGATGACGATTTTCTGAGCGGAGCGGGCGGGCACGATCTCCTTCACCTCGCCAACCAGGACGAGCAACTTTCGGGGACCGGATTTCGGCGGCAGCGCCATGCCGAGAACCGCGTTGCGGCGATGTTCGATCGCTTGCCTGTTCTCGGCGCGAAATGGCTCGGGCACAAACAGGATATCCGCGAGCGGTCCGCCCCTCACCGTCATTTGCCCCGCAGCATCAAGAAGGTGCCAGCGGACATTCCACCAATGTCGCTTGCCGGCCCATCGGGATGTCCAGACCGTCAATTCGGCCTCGTGCCAGAGATAATGAAGGAGGCCACGCAGCGACATCCTCCTGGGGTCTCCGGTTACAGTCGCGGAGCTCTCGCCAACAGGCACGGACGCTGCCCGGCTCCCCGTCTTGGACAGGCTGAAATCGAGCTTTAGCGCCGCCATGCCACTTTGCGGATCGAGCTGTATCGCGTTGCCCATCAGCGCGCCCAGCCCGGACAGTTCGTAAGGGGATTCATAGGAATCACAGGATGGATCATGCCCGCCGCCGCTCAGCGGCATGCGCTTGATCAGATGAAGGTCGCCGATGCGGGCGATGTACATCGGGCAGCCCGGCTCGCGGCACAGGCATAGCGGACGCTCGGTGCGGGCATAGGCGTTCGCCAGCGCCGCCTGAGGCGCTCCCTCCTCGTAGACCGCACGACCAATTCTGAACCGTCGCATCTCCTCCGCAGCTCCAGGTCGCCGCCGCATCCCTGTCCGCGCATTGAGTCACGACTTTGCACAGAGCGCAACCCGTGTGGACCGGCGCCAGAGGCAGAGGGGAGCCGGAGAAGTGCGGCCCGGCTGGCGCGGAGAGAGTGCCGCCGCGGGCGCCACTCCCCTCTCGCAAAGGACATCGCCATGAACATTGTTTCGACCACATCCACCGTTGCCCGGACGGCTGCTTCCCTCGCCGCGCCGGCACAAGACGCCATCGCCCAGGCGATCCACCAGGCGGCAATGCGGCTTTTGCCTTTCGTCGAACAGGGCAAGGCTGTCACCACCGCCGCACTGCGCACCGCCATGATGGACAGCTTCGGCGGCAGCGATGCACAAGGGTTCTGGGTCTGGAAGGACGCCTATGAGGCGCTCGAAGTCGCCCAGGTGCTGTTTCTGCGCCGGTTCGGCCCTGCGGTTCTGTCCCGGTCCACCACGCCGCAGGCAACGCTGGCGATGATGAAACGCATCGCCGAAATTCTTCCGACCCACACACGGCGCTCCGATGAGAGCCAAGCCATGCAGCAGCTCTCCACGCCCTTGCCGCTGGCCTTCGTCACAGCGCACGCTGCGGCGATCGCATCTTGCGACCTCGTGCTCGAACCCTCGGCCGGCACCGGTCTGCTCGCCGTCCATGCCGAGATGGCGCGCGCCTCGATCGCCCTCAACGAGCTTGCCGGCACGCGGGCCGATCTCCTCGGCCTGCTGTTTCCCCGATTCCCCGTCTCACGGCACGACGCTGCGAATATCGACGATCATCTCGATGCTGCGATCAAGCCGTCCGTCGTCTTGATGAATCCGCCCTTCACCGTCGGCGCCCATGTCGACGGCCACGTCGCCGATGCGGCATGGCGGCACCTCTCCTCCGCATTCGCACGCCTGCGTCCAGGCGGACGCCTCGTTGCCGTGACCGGCACCGGGTTGTCTCCCGAAAACCCCAAATGGCGGCCCGCCTTCGAGCGGCTGCAGCAGCAGGGCACCGTCATCTTCACCGCAGCGATCGACGGCCGTGTCTACGCCCGCCATGGGACGACAGCCGAGACCCGCCTGACAATTATCGACAAGGTACCGGTCGCCGACCCGACCGACTTCGTCCGGTCGCCCGGCAAGGCCAAGGATGTCGAGAAGCTGCTCTCCTGGATCACGGATCTGCCGCCCCGGACACCGGGCGGCTTTCCGGACTCGATCGGTGCATTGTCCAGTGGCATCGTGCGCAATGCCGCCATGCACATGGGTGCCCGATCGGGAGCGAGAGCCGCCCTCCTCGGTGTCTCAACGGCTGCTCCGAAGGCCATCCAATCGGTCCGCCCGACTGCGCGGGCAAAGCCCGCCCGCCAGGTCATGGCAAACAGCACGCCGGCTGTCCCCCTCGCCTATGAACTGCGCGACTGGATGCCGGAGGAGGGCGGTCGCATCACCGATACGATCTACGAGCCCTACGCGCTCCAGTCGATCGACATTCCCCGCGCCAAGCCGCATCCGACGCCACTCGTCCAGTCGGCCGCAATGGCCGCCGTCGCACCGCCGAAGCCTTCCTATCGGCCGCTTCTTCCTGATGCGATCATCGACGAGGGCCTGCTATCGGACGCCCAGCTCGAAAGCGTCATCTATGCTGGCGAAGCCCATTGCGGCCATCTCACCGGCGCCTGGACGGTTGACGGGACCTGCGATGTCGTCTCGGCCGCGCCAGAAGGTGCTGCGAACGCTGTGCGCTTCCGCCGTGGATGGTTTTTGGGTGACGGAACCGGCTGCGGCAAGGGACGGCAAGTCGCCGGCATCATCCTCGACAACTGGCTGCAGGGCCGCCGCCGTGCGATCTGGATTTCCAAGTCCGACAAATTGCTGGAAGACGCCCAGCGCGATTGGGCAGCACTCGGCCAGGAAAAACTCCTCGTCCAGCCGCTCTCACGCTATCGGCAGGGCACACCGATCGGCCTTGCCGAAGGCATCCTGTTCACGACCTACGCAACGCTCCGCTCGCAGGAACGGGAGGGCAAGAAATCCCGGATCGCCCAGATCCTCGACTGGGTCGGACAAGAGACGAGGAGGGACGAAGGCCCGACGGGGAACGGGGAAAACTCGGCGGGAAGGATCGAAAGCCAGACGAGGATTAAAGAAAGCCAGACAGGGATTGGAGAGAACCCGTCGGGACCCAAAAAATCTTTCGATGGCGTCATCGTCTTCGACGAGGCTCACGCCAGGGCCAACGCCGCTGGCGGCAAAAGCGAGCGTGGCGACGTCGCGCCCTCGCAACAAGGCAAGGCGGGCTTGCGGCTGCAGCACGCGCTGCCCGACGCCCGCGTCGTCTACGTCTCGGCGACCGGTGCGACCGCCGTCGAGAACCTCGCTTATGCGCAGCGCCTCGGCATCTGGGGCAGCGAGGATTTTCCATTCGCCAACCGCGCCGAATTCGTCGCCGCGATCGAGGACGGTGGAGTGGCTGCGATGGAAGTGCTCGCCCGCGACCTCAAGTCGCTCGGCCTCTATACGGCGCGCTCGCTCTCTTATGACGGTGTCGAATATGACCTCCTCGAGCATGAGCTGAGCGAGGAGCAGATCCGTATCTACAACGCCTATGCCGATGCATTCCAGGTCATTCACAACAACCTGACCGCCGCACTCGAGGCGACCAACATCACCAGCGAGGCCGGCACGCTGAACCGCAACGCCAAATCGGCGGCGCGCTCGGCCTTCGAGAGCACCAAGCAGCGTTTCTTCAGTCATCTCATCACCTCGATGATGACGCCGACCCTGATCGGCGCGATCGAGCAGGACCGTGTCGACGGGCATGCGGCAGTCGTTCAGATCGTTTCGACCGGCGAGGCGCTGATGGAACGACGCCTTGCCGAGATCCCGACCGAGGAATGGTCGGACCTGCATGTCGATGTGACGCCGCGCGAGCATGTCGGCGGGTATTTGATGCACTCCTTCCCGACCCAGTTGTTCGAGGAATATTCGGATGCGGAAGGCAACCTCTATTCGCGGCCCATTCACGACGAAGATGGCAACCCGGTCCAGTGCCGCGAGGCGGTTCGCCGGCGCGACGAGTTGATCGAGCGGCTTGCGTCGTTGCCACCGGTCGGCAGCGCCCTTGACCAGATCATCCATCATTTTGGCACCGACACCGTTGCCGAGGTGACCGGCCGCTCGCGCCGCATCGTGAAGAAGACCGGCCGCGACGGCATTGATCGGTTGGCCGTGGAAAACCGCCCTGGCTCGGCCAATCTCGCCGAGACGCAGGCGTTCATGGATGACGACAAGAGCGTTCTGATCTTTTCCGACGCCGGCGGGACAGGTCGCTCCTATCACGCCGATCTCGGGGTCAGGAACCAGAGGCTGCGCAAACACTATCTGCTCGAAGCCGGCTGGCGCGCCGACAACGCCATCCAGGGACTCGGCCGGACGCACCGTACCAATCAGAAGCAACCGCCCTTGTTCCGGCCCATGGCCGCCAATGTGAAGGCCGGCAAACGCTTCCTGTCGACGATCGCGCGGCGGCTCGACACGCTGGGCGCGATCACGCGCGGCCAGCGCCAGACCGGCGGGGCAGGGCTGTTCCGCTCCGAGGACAATCTGGAAAGCCCCTATGCCCGTGCTGCCCTGCGCCAGTTCTATCTTCTGTTGCACCAAGGCAAGATCGAGGGCTGCTCGCTGACGACCTTCGAGACCGTGACTGGGCTGTCGCTGACGACTGACGAGGGTGGGTTGCGTGACGAACTGCCGCCGATCACGACCTGGCTCAACCGCCTGCTGGCGCTGCGCATCGAGACCCAGAACCTGCTGTTCGAAGTGTTCGAGCAACTGATGACGGCGAAGGTTGAGGGCGCGATCGCCGCCGGAAACTATGACAAGGGACTGGAGACGATCACGGCGGAGAGCATCGTCGTCACCGATCGCCGCGCCGTCTACGCGCACCCGGTCTCGGGCGCGCAGTCGCATGTGCTGACCGTCGCGCGCAAGGACCGTACCCGACCGCTCGGCCTCGTCGACGCGCTGGCCATCGTCCGGGCCGAGGCGCAAGCGATCCTGTTGGTCAACACGCGGTCGAGCCGTGCGGCGATCCGGCTGCCGACGGCGAGCGTGATGCTCGACGACGGGACCGTCGAGTATCGCGTGCGCTTGCTGCGGCCAACGAACGAGGTGCGCTTCGGTCTCGACGCGCTTGCCGAAACCCACTGGCAGCCGACCGACCGAAAATTGTTCTGCGACCTGTGGCAGGCAGAAGTCGCCGCCGTCCCGGAGTTTACCACCAGCACCTTTCACATCGTGACGGGTTTGCTATTGCCCATCTGGCGTCGGCTGCCAGATCATGATTGTCAGGTCTACCGGATCCAGACCGATGCCGGCGAACGCATCATCGGCCGCCACATCGCGCCGACTCTGGTCGCGACCATGTTCCGCAATCTGGGGCTCGACGATGTACCCAAGCTCGCACCGGACGAGGCCTGGACCGGGCTTGTCGAGGGGCGGATCGGACTGCAGCTTGCCGATAGGCTGATTCTGCGCCGCAGCCGCGTCATGAACGACTACCGTGTCGAATTGATCGGCTTCACCGACGCCATGGTTCCGCGGCTGAAGGCGCTGGGGCTGATCGCCGAAATAATCTCCTGGAAGCTCCGGCTGTTCATCCCAACGGCCGCGCAAGGATCCGCCATCCTCGCCGCGCTCCTCGATCGCCATACGCTGGTTGAGGTCACCGACCGTACCTCGGCGGTTTGAGGGGAGGCGATCATGACCGCCTCGGCCTCCGAGCTGGCGCGCCGCCTTGGCGAACACGCCGAGGCGGTGTGCCGCGAATATCTCTGCAACGGCCATCGCTCCGGCAACTACTGGATTGTCGGCGATATCCGCAACACGCGCGGCCGTTCCATGCATGTGCGGCTGAGGGCAAACGCTAGGGGCCCGGCGGGTAGGTGGGTCGACGAGGCGACGTCTGAATTCGGCGATCTGCTCGATGTCATCCGTGAAAATTGCGGCCTCGTCGAGTTCCGTGACATCGCAGATGAAGCGCGTCGCTTTCTCTCCATGCCGCTGCCACCGCCCCAGCACCAGTCTCAGCCCTTTGGCGCGCAGTGCCAGCCAGCCGCGAAACGCGGCTCCCCTGAGGCCGCGCGTCGCCTGTTCGCCATGTCCCAGCCGATCGCCGGCACGCTGGCCGAACGCTATCTTGCCGGTCGCGGCATTCTGCTTTCGACGCATGAGCGTGCCGTGCGCTTCCATCCCGACTGCTACTACAGGAATCTCGTTACGGGCGAGATGCATACACTTCCTGCGCTGATTGCCGCCGTGACCAATCTCGATGGGCAGATCACCGGCCTGCAACGCACCTGGCTTGATCCTTCGGGTCAAGGCAAGGCGCTACTCGCGGATCCACGCCGCTCGCTGGGGGATCTCCTTGGCAACCCAATCTGGCTAGGTCACCAACCCGGTGCGCCCGTACCGATCATGGCCGCGGGCGAGGGCCTCGAGACGATGGCCTCGCTACGGACTGTGATGCCGGCGCTGCCGGTGGCCGCGGCTACCTCGGCCAATCACCTCGCCGGCCTGAACTTCCCACCTGGCTGCCGTCGCCTCTACATCGCGGCCGATGCCGACGCCGCCGGCCGGCACGGCATCGAGCGTCTCAGCCAGCGCGCGGGCGAGTCAGGGGTCCTCGCCCTGGTGTTGCGGCCGCAGCTCGGCGATTTCAACGACGATCTGCGTCATCTCGGCCCGGCCCACCTCGCAGCACGGCTACATGATCAGCTCGTCCCGGAGGATGCCCGTCTCTTCCTGTCGGCCGGATGAACGGGCGGGGCGAGTAGCCGGGCAGGGGCGGTGTCGCCGGATAGCCTGCAGACATAGCGGCGCTCCACCAGAGAGGCCGCGCCCGCGGCCTGCCTGAGAGGCGACCCCTGCCATCCCCCGGTCACGGCCGCAACGGCTGCGCCGTCCGCCGCTCGCGCTCCGGCCTTCGGTGCGGCCGCGCCCGGGGCGCGGCCGGGATGCGCTGTCAGGCCGCGATGGGCGCGGCCACAACCGACGGAGACACGCCATGACCTACGAGCTTCCTTTCGACGACGCCTACGAGCCCTTCCACGCCTCCTCGCCTACCGACCGCGTCATCCTCGAACTGCAGATGTACGGCCATCGCCCGCATCAGGACGAACCCGATCCCCGGTCACTTCCCGACGACGAAGTGATCCGGGCTGGCCTCGCCGGTATCGTCGAGACGTTCGCCGGTATGCTCGGCGACACCAGGCTCGAGCCCGATCTTGACGACCTGCTCTGGTCCTTCGCAAACCTCTTCCACCGCGCCGCCGAGCGCGTCGCCCGGAGCCTCGACCGCAACGAGGAGGCGCAGCGCTCGAGCCAGCAGGAGCAGGACGGCTCGGAGGTGAAGTCCGTCGAGCTGGAGCGGCTCACTGCCGAGGGCATCACTTATATAGAGCGCCGCAACGTGCTCGAAATCATGCGCGATGAGGCCGCCGACCTCTACGAGGCACAAACCGGATCGGCATGGCGGCCGCGCACCGGCTCCAAGGTCAGCCACCAGGCGATGACCGCTTCGGTGATCGACTCCAGAGACTTCCTCGTCGCCCGCCGTCGCGCCGAAACCGAGGTGCTCGTTCCAGCCGGGACCAAGATCGCCTTCGCCGGCGGCCTCGACTGCAACGATCACGACCGGATCTGGGACGCGCTCGACAAGGCTCGCGAGAAGCATCCCGACATGGTTCTGCTCCACGGCGGCAGCCCGCGCGGCGCCGAGCGCATCGCCGCTTGCTGGGCCGAGAACCGCAAGGTCACCCAAATCGCCTTCAAGCCGGACTGGAACCGGCACGCCAAGGCGGCTCCGTTCCGCCGCAACGACCAGCTTCTCTCCGTGGTGCCCTACGGCCTGATCGTCTTTCCCGGCTCCGGCATTACCGACAACCTTGCCGACAAGGCGCGTCGGCTCGGCATCCCCGTGTGGCGGTTCGCGGAGGGCGGCGCGTGAGCGCCGTTTTCTTGCAAATCCAGAAAATCCAGATAATATGGAGATTGGTAAGGAGGCCAGCCATGCGCCAGTTCACGACCGGGGATCTCAACAAGCAGGTTGGCGACGTCACCGACGTTGCCAGCCGCGAACCCGTTATTCTCACCAAGCACCGGAAACCCCGGTTCGTGCTGATGAGCTACGAGCACTACGAACGGATGCGCATCGGCGGCGATCCCCGCCGCGCATACCATGTCTCCGAGATGCCAGAGGAACACACGGAACTCTTCGCCGCCGAGATCGACCGACTAGCGCGCGGGGAAGGATACGATGATGAGCGGTAGATTTCTGCCTGGTCAGGTGATCTCCTACCCGTATCTTTGGGCATGGCAACAGGAGCGCGGCGAAACGGAAGGCCGCAAGAGCCGGCCGACCTGCGTGGTCATCGCTGTGCGCGGCGCAAGAGACGGCCTGACCCATCTCGCGCTCCTGGCGATAACCACCCAGCCACCGACCAGCGATCGGGTCGGTTTGGAAGTCTCCGCTATCGAGTGCCGCCGCGCCGGTCTGACCGATCTCAAACGCTGCTGGATCGTGGTTGACGAATACAACTACGATATTGCCGAACGCTCCTGGTACATCGAATCCGACGGTAAGCCCCTCGGTCGTTTCAGCAAGGCATTCATGATGAAGATCGCAGGCGCCTTTATCGAAGCGCGCAGCGAGGGCCGCCGCGTCAGCCGTCTGGATTGACGTTCTCTTTTCGCGGCAGGGAGCATACCTCGGATCGGATCAGTCCGCCGTTTCCGCATGCCTGTACGCCGGTCCCAGGAACAGGAATGGCTTCGTCACGCAAATCCGGTGTCATGCTGCATTTCACCGACGTATGTCCATTCCAGCACAGGAACGCAACCATGGCCGCCACCGTAAATAGGAAGATATCCGTCTCGATGCGGTTTCGCGACGATGATCTCACCATCATCGACCGCGGCGCGGAGCTGCTCGGCGTATCGCGCACGGAGTTCATGCGGCGCGCAGCCCTCCAAAAGGCGCAGGCGGCCATCCTCAACGAAGCCGTCATCCGCGTCTCCCCGGAAGCCTATGACGCCTTCATGCAGGCGATCTCAGCCCCCGCCGCTGCGTCGCCGCCGAAGGCGGCCGTGCGGCTGCGCCGGTCCCCGCCCTGGGACCGCTAGGTGGCGCTTTCAGGCATCGAACTCCTCGACGACGCGCACCGCCTCGACAGCTTCGATTGCGGCAAGCCGGCGCTCGACGCTTGGCAGGCCGGCTTCGCGCGAAGGAACCAGGCCCGCGGTTTTACCCGCGTCCTGGTCGTTCACGACGAGGGAACAGTCGTCGGCTATTACGGCCTCGCGCCGGGCGTGATCCAGCCAAACAGCGCACCGCGCGCTATCCGCACCGGACGCCCGCCCGATCCGATCCCCTGCCTGCTGATCGGACAACTCGCCGTCGACCGCCGCTATACCGGACAAGGCATCGGCAGCGGCCTGGTCAAGGACGCGCTGCATCGCTGCGTCGCCGGCGCCGGCATCGTCGGCGGCCGCGCGGTGGTGGTGCGGGCGATCAACGCCGAGGCCGAGCGCTACTGGCAGAGCTGGGGCTTCATTCCCGCGCGGGACAATCCGTCGGTGCTCATGCGCTCGATCCAGGACGTGAGTCTCTGGCTGGCCGACAAAGGCCAGTAGCTCCGCGCGCGTAACGCCTCCGGCAGCGGCAGGGTCCGGGCGCGCCGGCCTGCGGGCGGCCGGGCTCTCGTCGCGGCCTCCCGCCGCTCGAGCCGGCTTCGCCGTCTCGGCCTTCGGGTGACGATCCCTCGCGCAGGGCCAGGGCGAGAGGGCGGCCGGCGCGGGGCGGGGGACGCGGAGAGAAGGGAAAGTCACCATGTCGATGATATTCATAGGTGGATCACGCGAGATATTCGAGCTGCCGGAACCTGCTATCGCTCGCATCGGCGCAATCGTTGCTGCCGAGGACGGCGTGCTGATTGGCGACGCGCCCGGAGCCGGTGCCGAGGTGCAGGGCCTGCTCGCGGGCTACGGCTACGAGCATGTCGGGGTCTTCCATGCCGGCAAGGAACCCCGCAACAATCTTGGCGACTGGGCTGCCTACCATGTTCCTGCTCCTGAGGGCGCCGAAGGATACTGGGTCCACGCCGCCAAGGACCGGGAGATGGCGCGGCGCGCCGACTTTGGCATGATGGTCTGGGACGGCGCATCACCCGGGACGGCCGTCAACGTGCTTCGGCTCGCCATCGCGAACAAGCCCTGCGTCATTTACGATCTGGCCAGAGGCAGCATGGCGATGACCTACAATGTGCAAGACTGGTGCGCCATGCTCCGCCATGCCGGTCCGGACATTCGCCGCCAAGCCGAAGCGCGCATGACGGCGGACGAGCGTCTGGCGCTGCCAGGATGATGTACGCCCGGTTCCGCCGACAGCCCGGCCGGTCCGATCCGATATGCTTGATCCGACCCCGCGCCGCTTACTCACTTTTATGAACGGCCGGAGCCGGCCCCTTTCGAGACCGGCCCACGCGCAGAGCCGCAGGGCGTTGTGCAGGACAATCATCTTGCCCGTCTCGCATCTGAAGCGGGTGCAGCGTGTCGTACATCCTGGCTTGCTTGGTCATTCAACCTGGCTGCGAGGCATCGCCACCGTGGGGCGTGAAGTTCGCTGCCAGCCGGCTTCGATCTCGAAACCGCTGTGCCGCCATACCGAACGCGCAAGGCGGTTCACGCGCCATGCTGCTGTTCGATGTGTTGGCGATGCCGACGACATGACCCGAGAGGCTGGCGGGGTAAGCCTGTTCCTTCGATCCGGCAGCGTTGCGTCGGCCAAGCGATGGCGGCCTGAGTTCTTTTCCATCTGCCGCATCCGGGGCCATTCCCGTTTCATGTCGCCTTTGTAGACGACCGCCTGCTTTGTGCGGTCAACCCCCGTTGGGGGTACACTCGGCGAAAATTCAGGAAAATTCGATTTCTGTTTTTGTCCGCGGGCAGGCGAAGGGCCTGCCCGCTATTTTTCGGCAAACAGAATTTTCCAGAATTTTCGCCGAGATGACCGCAGCAGGACGGCCCTCTCCTTTGGCGCCATCGGGAATGGTCCCGATGCAACCGAAGGAGAACTACCATGGCCACCACGATCGCAAACCTCACCACCAAGGCCGACGGCTCGATGGAAGGCGTCTTTGCCACGCTCCGGGTCAACGCCCCGATCACCCTCATCCCGAACACCAACAAGTCGCGCGAGGACGCGCCCGACTACCGGATCGTCAACAAGCGCACAGGCTTCGAGATCGGAGCCGGCTGGCACCGCATCTCCCAGCGTTCGGGCGAGGAGTACCTCTCGGTCAAGCTGGAAGCCCCCGAGATCGGCGTGATCTTCGGCAATCTTGCACCCGCCCCGGGCGGCGAGGAGAACAAGAAGGTCATCCTCTGGAACAACCCCCAGTGAGGCATCGGTGGCCGGCCCCGCAAGGGTCGGCTCGCCACCGGCAAAAGGAGGTTGCAATGAGCCGCTACACCATCACCGTCACTGGCACCGCCACCAGACAGGGCCGCTCGGATTCAGACGCTGTCATCGGTTACGACCCGCCGCTTCGGACCTATTTCCTGCAGGCGTTCCCCCACGACGTGACCGACGACCCGGCGCTCTGGCTCGGCACCCACGATCACGCGTTCGAGACGCTGCAAGATCTTCACGACGCAGCCGTCGCTCACGGCTATTGCTTCATGCCACTGCCGGCGGTTGTCGCGGCGAAACTCATCAAAGACAAGGTGCCTGTTGCTAGCCCGGGCGCCCCGCGAAGGAGATCTGGCTGAATTCCTGAAACGCCTCAATGAGCCCGGCTAGGCGAACGCGCCCAAAAGGCCGGCGACCCAAAGCAACCTAGCCCGCCGATTTTTAATCAAAAAGAGGCAGAAAAACAATAACAAAACGCCCCGGGGGCAGGTGGAC
>NZ_JAMYLL010000043.1:0-50199 GCF_040318045.1 Mesorhizobium sp. M1338
CGAAGCTGCTGCGTGGCCACGGCCGTATTGCCGGCAAGACCCGCGGTGTTCTGGTCAAGTGTGCCAAGCCCGGTCAGGAACTGCGTGCGGATCTTCCGTCCATCGGCCCACGCACGGTCGAAGCCGTGCATGCGGCCGGGCTTGCCGGCATTGCCGTCGAGGCGGGACGTTCGCTGGTTCTCGAAGGCCCGGAAACCATCGCACGCGCCAACGCACTCGGCCTGTTCATCATTGGCCTGCCTGCCGCGACGGAGCCACACAATGGCTGACAGGGCATTGAAGATCGCGATCGTGGCCGGCGAGGAGTCCGGCGATCTGCTCGGTGCCGACATCGTGCGTTCGCTCAAGCAGGCTACCGGGCGCGAAGTGCAACTCGTCGGCCTCGGCGGTCGCCATTTGCAGGCATTGGGGCTGGTCTCGCCATTCGATGCAGGCGAGATCGCCCTGATGGGTTTCAGCGCCATCCTGCGCGACCTGCCGCGCCTGATGCGGCGGATCAGCCAACTGGCCAAGACCGTTGCGGACGAAAAGCCGGACTGCCTCGTCACCATCGACAGCCCGGACTTTTCGTTGCGCGTCGCCAAGAAGGTGCGGGCGGCCAATCCATCGATCCCGATCATCCACTATGTCTGCCCGAGCGTCTGGGCGTGGCGGCCGGGCAGGGCGGCGGCGATGAAGCCCTATGTCGACCATATCCTCTGCATCCTGCCATTCGAGGTGAAGGAGCTCGAGCGGCTGGGCGGCCCGCAGGGCACCTATGTCGGGCATCGCTTGACGCATGATGCGGGCGTTCTCGCCGCGGCCAAGGCGCAGGACCTGCCGCGCGACCTTGCCGCGGACCGCGTGAAGACGCTGCTTGTCCTGCCCGGTTCGCGGCGCGGTGAGGTGCGGCGCCTGCTCGACCCGTTCGGCGAGACGGTATCGATGCTGCGCGCGCGAGGGCATCGCCTGCGCCTGCTGCTGCCGACGGTTCCGCATGTCGCCGACCTGGTCAAAGCCTCGGTCAACCGTTGGGATGAAAAGCCCGAGATCATCGTCGATCCGCAGCGCAAATGGCAGGCCTTCGGCAAGGCCGATGCCGCGCTCATCGCATCCGGGACGGTATCGCTGGAACTGGCGCTGGCGGGTGTGCCTATGATTTCTTGCTACCGGCTCGACCCGGTCGCGCGCGTCGTAGCGCCGTATCTGGTTTCTGTCTGGTCGGCACTGCTGCCCAATCTGATCTCGGATCGAGCGTTGATCCCGGAATTCTACAATGAGTACGTCAAGCCGAACAATCTGGCCCGCCAATTGGAAGCCTTGTTCGCCGACAGCGGCATGCGCGCCTGGCAGAAGCAAGGCTTTGCCGAGATCACGCGGCGCATGGCGACCGACATGCCCTCCGGCGAGATCGCCGCACAGGTGGTGATGCGGTATATCAAGAGAGCCAATAGCAAATAGGAAGAAGGCGGTTCTCACCGCCTCGGCCTATATAAAACTCCCTATTCGCTACTGGCTATTCCCTACTCGCTCTCATCACCGCTTGGCGATCGGCACGTAGTCGCGCTCGGGCGCACCGGTATAGAGCTGCCGCGGGCGGCCGATCTTCTGGCGCGGATCCTCGATCATTTCTTTCCACTGCGCGATCCAGCCGACGGTGCGGGCGACCGCGAACAGAACGGTGAACATGGTGGTGGGGAAGCCCAGCGCCTTCAGCGTGATGCCGGAATAGAAATCGACGTTCGGGTAGAGCTTCTTCTCGATGAAATAGGGATCGGTCAGCGCGATCTTTTCCAGTTCCATGGCGATGTCGAGCAGCGGATCGTCCTTGATGCCGAGCTCGCCCAGAACCTCGTGCGCCGTCTTCTGCATGATCTTGGCGCGCGGATCGTAGTTCTTGTAGACGCGGTGGCCGAAGCCCATCAGCCGGAACGGGTCGTTCTTGTCCTTGGCGCGGGCGATGAACTCCGGGATGTGGTCGACATGGCCGATCTCGCCCAGCATGTTGAGCGCCGCTTCATTGGCGCCGCCATGCGCCGGCCCCCACAGGCAAGCGATGCCGGCGGCGATGCAGGCGAACGGGTTGGCACCCGAAGAGCCGGCGAGACGAACGGTCGAGGTCGAGGCGTTCTGCTCGTGATCGGCGTGCAGGATGAAGATGCGCTCCATGGCGCGCGCCAGCACCGGGTTGATCTTGTACTCCTCGCACGGCACGGCAAAGCACATGTGCAGGAAGTTGGCGGCGAAATTCAGCTCATTCTTCGGGTAAATAAAGGGCTGGCCGATGTGGTATTTGTAGGCCATGGCCGCGATCGTCGGCATCTTGGCAATCAGCCGCATCGACGCCACCATGCGCTGGTACGGGTCGGAGATGTCGGTGGAATCGTGATAGAAGGCCGACAGCGCGCCGACCACGCCGCACATCACCGCCATCGGGTGCGCGTCGCGGCGGAAGCCGGTGAAGAAGCGCGACATCTGTTCGTGCACCATGGTGTGGCGCGTCACGCGGTAGTCGAAATCGTCCTTCTGCGCCTTGGTCGGCAATTCACCGTAGAGCAGGAGGTAGCAGACCTCGAGGAAGTCGCCGTGTTCGGCCAACTGGTCGATCGGATAGCCGCGGTGAAGCAGGATGCCGGCATCGCCATCGATGAAGGTGATTTCGGATTCGCAGCTTGCGGTCGAGGTGAAGCCGGGATCGTAGGTGAAGGCCCCGGTGGTGGTGTAGAGCGAAGCGATGTCGATGACATCAGGCCCGACAGAGCCGCTTCGCACCTTGAATTCATGGGTCTTGCCGGCGAATGCAAGGGTTGCCGTGGCCTCCTGGCTCTTGCCGCCCAAGTCCAGCTTTTTCGCAGCGTCGGTCATTGCAAACTCCTTCTTGTTTCCTCATGCCGGCAAAGGCAAAATTCTGCAGTGCGACACGTTGAGATCACCGCAATGCGCGTATTCGCCACCGCATTTCAGGAGGTGCGTGCCAGATTGGGCCAAGGCCTAATGTTGCACTGCGAAACCCGCCTTTCAATGCCAATCTTCTTGGGCCAGTTTGCTCCTAATCGATTTGATCTGCTATGCGCGCCAGGCTTTCCTCGCGGCCGAGCACGGCAAGCACATCGAACACGCCCGGCGAGGTGCTCTTGCCGGTCAAAGCGGCGCGCAAAGGCTGGGCCACGGCGCCGAGCTTGTGGCCGCCGGCCACTGCTACCTCGCGGATCACGGCCTCCGCCGAGGCGGCCGTCCAGTCGCTTGTAAGCCCGTTCAAAGCTTCGTGAGCGCCGCGCAGGATCTTGCGGGCATCGTCATTGAGCAAAAGGGCCGCCTTGTCGTCGATCGGCAGCGGCCGCGTGGCAAACAGGAAGGCCGCGCCATCGACGAGTTCGACCAGCGTCTTGGCGCGCTCCTTCAGACCCGGTAACGCGGCCAGCAGCTGCGCCTTGTTGCTGTCGTTCAGGCGCGCGGCCATCGCCGGGCCGCCTTCGAGATAGGGCAGGGTGGCGATGAAGATATCGAGCAGTTCGGCGTCGCTCATGCGGCGCATATGCGCGCCGTTGATCGCCTCCAGCTTGGCGAAGTCAAAGCGAGCCGCGCTTTTGTTGACATCACCGATGTCGAACCAGGAGATCATATCCTTGATCGACATGATCTCGTCGTCGCCATGGCTCCAGCCGAGGCGCGCCAAGTAGTTCAGCAACGCCTCCGGCAGATAACCCATGGCACGATAGGCTTCGACGCCGAGCGCGCCGTGCCGCTTCGACAGCTTGGCGCCGTCGGCGCCGTGGATCAGCGGAATATGCGACATCGAGGGCACGGCCCAGCCCATGGCGTTGTAGATCACGGTCTGGCGCGCGGCGTTGGTCAGATGATCGTCGCCGCGGATGATATGGGTGACGCCCATGTCATGATCGTCGACGACGACGGCATGCATGTAGGTCGGATTGCCGTCCGAACGCAGGATGATGAAATCGTCGAGATCCTTGTTGGGAAAGCGCACCTCGCCCTGGACGCGGTCGTGCACCACCGTCTCGCCCTCGGTCGGCGCCTTGATGCGAATGGCGCCCTTGGCGCCCGCGGGCGCCTCTGAGGGGTCACGGTCACGCCAGCGGCCATCATAGCGGGGCGGCAGACCCTTGGCTCTGGCGGCCTCGCGCATCGCCTCCAGTTCGGTCGGCGTGGCATAGCAATAATAGGCCTTGCCCATGCGCACGAGTTCCTCGGCCACCTCACGGTGGCGCGGCGCACGCTCGAACTGCGACACCGGCTCGCCGTCCCAGCTGAGGCCAAGCCAGGAAAGCCCGTCGAGAATGGCAGCGGTCGCGGCATCGTTGGAGCGCTCGCGATCGGTGTCCTCGATGCGCAGCAGCATCGTGCCGCCGGTGTGCCTTGCATACAGCCAGTTGAACAGCGCCGTGCGCGCGCCGCCTATATGCAGGTAGCCGGTGGGCGAGGGGGCAAAACGGGTGACGACCTTGTCGGACATGAAACTCTCGGAAACCATCTGAAGCGGGGTGCGGCTGCGCGGACTTTCGCGCGCCCGGCGTTCATGTAGCATAGGGTGTCGAGGGCGCAAGGGGCAGACCCGATGGCTGGACGAGGCTGGGGCTCGGATCAGGGCGAGGACGCTGTCATTGGCGTCAGCGAACGGTCCCTGTTTGCAGCGCCGCTGCCGGCTTCATTGCCGCCGCCATCGCCCCTCGTGCCGGATCCCGGCAAGGCGCCGTTGCAAACGGATGCCCCCGCCCCGGTTCCAGCTGCCGAAGCCAGCAGGATCGTGCGCGTGCGCCGGCAAATCGGCCGGATTTCGCTGCCGCGCCTGCGCCATGGCGTGACCATGGCGGCGGGCCTGGAACTCGACCGAGGCGTGGCCTTCCTGCTGGTGCCGGTCTGCCTGGCGAGCGGGGCGATCGGCTATTTTTCGCTGGCGGCGGAACCTGGCTTCGCAAAGCCTGTCGCAGTTGTCATCTTGGCGGGGCTGTTTGCGCTGGTCTCGCGTTCCTGGCCGAAAACCCATCTGTGCTTCATGGCGGCACTTTTGTGCGCGTTCGGCCTGCTCACCGCAAAGGTCGAGACATGGCGGGCGGGAACGCAGATGCTGGGCTCGGAAATCTCGACGCAAGTGACCGGCCGCGTCGTTTCGCTCGACCGGATGGAGAGCGGTCGTATCCGGCTGACCATCGACGTCACATCGACCGCAAGGCCGAAACTGCGCTATGCGCCGGAGCGGGTGCGACTTTCGGCGCGAAAGATCCCGGCGGACGTGATCGCCGGCTCCCTGATCACTGGATATGCCAAGCTGTTGCCGCCGACCGGGCCTGTGCGGCCGGACAGCTACGACTTCTCCTTCGACAGCTATTTCGCCGGCATCGGCGGCAGCGGGTTCTTTCTCGGCAATCCAAAACTTATCGTCACCGATGACGGGCGACATGCCGCTATCGGACCGCCTTTCCTCGGGGATAGAAAAAGCCCGTGAAGCGATTGCCGACCACATCAGGGGCAGCGTCGGTGGCGCCGAGGGCGAGATCGCGGCGGCGCTGATCGTCGGCGTGCGCGCCGGCATTCCCGATGACATCAACGAAGCTATGCGGCGTACCGGCATCTACCACATCATCTCCATTTCCGGACTGCATATGGCGCTCGTCGCCGGCACCATCATGGGGTTGCTGCGCGGCGCCTTCGCCTTGTTTCCGGACTTTTCCGCGCGTCGTCCGGTCAAGAAATACGCCGCCGTCGCGGCACTGTTCTCGATCGCCGCCTATCTCATCATCTCAGGCATCGTCGTCGCCGCCGAGCGCAGCTTCATCATGCTGGCGGTGATGCTGATTGCCGTGCTGTTCGATCGGGCGGCACTCACCATGCGCAATCTAGCAATTTCGGCGATCGCCGTCATCGTGGTGTCGCCGCATGAAGTGGTCGGCCCGAGTTTTCAGATGTCCTTCGCCGCAACCGCGGCGCTGGTCGGCGCCTATGCCGGCTGGTCGGAGCATCGTGCGGGAAAGACGAGACCACCGCCGCCAAAGCGGTCGCTGCCTGGTTTCCTGACGCGAAAATTCCTGCTGGCGGCAGGCGGCCTTTCCATGACTTCCATCATCGCCGGCGGCGCCACTGCGCTGTTTGCCATCTGGCATTTTCAGCGTGTGTCGCCGCTCAGCCTGTTCGCCAATCTGGCGATCATGCCGATCGTATCACTGGTCGTCATGCCTTTCGCCGTCCTCAGCGCACTGGCGATGCCATTCGGCGCCGACGGCCCCTTTCTTTATGTAATGGGCAAAGGCCTGACGGCGATGATCGCGATGTCCGGATGGATTTCCGAGCGTTCGCCAGTCGACGCAATCGGCTTGATTTCGCAGCAGTCTGTCCTTCTGGTGGCGATTGCCCTTGTCATCGCGACGATGGCGACGACATGGCTGCGGCTGGCAGCTCTTCCTTTCGCGCTTGCCGGCCTGCTGACGGTCTCGGACACGCGCGCACCCGACGTGCTGATCTCGGAGGACGCAAGGCTGGTTGCGTTGCCGATCGGCGGCGGCGAACTCGCGGTCAGCCGGGCCAGGCCGAACGAATTCACCGTCGACAACTGGAAGCGTGCGCTGACATCCGAAAGCATCATCGTGCCGGAGGTGTTCGACGAAGGCGACGGTCAATTCGACGTCGCTGATGCGGCTGAAATGCCGCCGGGAGCACCGTTCTATTGCACTTCAGGCGTTTGCGTCGCCAGGCATCCGTCCGGCGCGTTCATTGCCTATGTCGAGGACCGAAAAGACACCTGGAAAGCCTGTGGTTTCGCCGACCTGATCGTCATCAATGACGCGACGGCCTATGACGCCTGTCACAACCCGCTGGTTCTCGTTATCACCAAACGGCAACTGGCCCGCAAAGGCAGTGCTGCCGTCTTCTTCGATCGCCAATCGGCGACCGCGCCGGCGACAATCAGCTTCGCCGTGGACAGGCCATATCGGCCCTGGCACGCGCAACGCAAGTTTTCACGCGAGGCGAGGGGACTGCCGCCCTTCAAGAGACCCGAGAAGCCAGTCGTTGAACCGCAGCTGCCTTAGTAGCGGCGGATCAGGCCAACGAGCTTGCCCTGCACCTTGACCCTGTCTGGCCCGAAAATACGGGTTTCATAGGCCGGATTGGCGGCTTCGAGAGCAATCGAGGCGCCCTTGCGGCGGAACCGCTTCAGCGTCGCTTCCTCTTCATCCACCAGCGCCACGATGATCTCGCCAGGGCTCGCCGTATCGGCATTGCGGATGATGACGGTGTCGCCGTCGAAGATGCCGGCCTCGATCATCGAGTCGCCCTTGACCTCCAGCGCATAGTGCTCGCCGCCCATGATCATGTCTGGCGGCACCGAGATCGAATGCGTCTGGTGCTGGATGGCATCGATCGGCACACCGGCGGCGATGCGCCCCATCACGGGGATCGACACGGCGGCGACCACGTCGTCGTCATTGCCTGCTGAAGACATCCGCGAAGACGCTGGCCTGATCTGCCGGCCAAGGCCGCCCTGGCCGAGACTGGCCTGACCAAGACTGCCCTGGATGACGCTTGGAGAGAACTTCTTTGCCGCGTTGAGGCCGGGTGCGATCGAGTCCGGCAGCCGCAGCACTTCCAGCGCGCGTGCCCGGTTGGGCAGCCGGCGAATGAAGCCGCGCTCTTCCAGTGCCGTGATCAAACGATGAATCCCGGATTTGGAGGCAAGGTCGAGCGCCTCCTTCATCTCGTCGAAGGATGGCGGAATGCCGCTTTCCTTCAGGCGTTCATGGATGAACATCAGCAGTTCGTGTTGCTTGCGCGTCAGCATGGCGGCCCCCAGGGTACCTGAAACCAGAATCGGAAAAACAAACCCAGAACAAACACTATCTGTTCCAGTTGTGTTCCGCAACTGTTTAAAGTTTAATGAATTTATTAAGGGGGTCGAAATTATTGGCGCTCGCCAGCGGGCCTCGTCGACGGCTGTATGCCGTCACAATGCGCTTGCCGGCATTGAAATTGTTATGGTTAATGGGCTGTGGCCCACCCTTGGCTCAAGCCTGGCATGAGCTGCCCATGGATCCGCGACGGGCGCATTTCCAGCTTTCCGGGCGTTCGTTTGCCGTGAACGAAACGAAGCCAAAATGCCAACCTTGGTTAATCTATTGCAGCCTGCGCTGGCTACCAGCGGCGAACGCATTCGCGAGCCGAAAAATTCGTCCTCCGTCATCCGACCTGGGGGCAAGACGCGACGACAGATCGTCGGGACGGCCGCGTCAGGTTACGGCCTCCTTGACGGCGAAACGCTGGTCCTTCCATGCACTCGTGCGCAGAATGTCTTCCAGCACCTCGACCGCCAGCCACACGTCCTTGTAGCCGACATAGAGCGGCGTAAATCCGAAACGGATGGTTGACGGCGCGCGGAAGTCACCGATCACGCCGCGCTCGATCAGCGCCCGCATGATTTGATAGCCATGATCGTGAAGGAACGACACCTGGCTGCCGCGCCTGGTCGCGTCGCGAGTGCTCTCCAGCGTGAGACCATAGGCGCCGCACTTCGCTTCGACGAGCTGGATGAACAGTTCGGTCAGCGCGACGCTCTTCTTTCGCAATGCCGCCATGTCGACGTCGTTCCAGATGGCAAGCGCGCCTTTGAGCGCCCGCATCGACAGGACCGGCTGCGTGCCGCACAGAAAGCGGCGGATACCGGTGCCGGCAACATAACCCCGTTCGAAGGCAAAGGGCCGTGCATGCCCCCACCAGCCGCTGAGTGGCTGGCTGATCTCGCCGTGGTGGCGCTGGGCGGCATAGATGAAGGCTGGCGCGCCCGGACCGCCGTTGAGGTACTTGTAGGTGCAGCCGACAGCGAAATCAGCATTTGCATGATCGAGCTCGACCGGCAGAGCGCCCGCGGTGTGGCAGAGATCCCAAACGATCAGCGCTCCGGCCGCATGAGCCTTGCGCGTCAGCGCCGTCATGTCGCGCAGTTCACCGGATTTGTAATTGACGTGGTTGACCAGCACCACCGCGACGCTTTCGTCGATCAGCTCTTCGATGGTTGGCGCGTCGACGCCCGCGAGGCGCAGCAAGGCGCCATCCCGGGTCGAGGCCACGCCTTCGGCGATGTACAGGTCGGTGGGAAAACTGTCACCCTCGGCGACGATGGCCAACCGGCCGGGCCGCATCTCCATCGCCGCATGCAACACCTTGTAGATGTTGGTCGACGTCGTGTCGCAGACGACGGTCTGGCCGGCCGCGGCTCCGATCAGACGTCCAAGCTGATCGCCGAGTTCGATCGGCATCTCGAACCATCCGGCTGTATTCCAGGCCCGGATGAGATCCTGGGCCCATTCCTGGGCCGCCGCTTGCTGCAGCTCGCCGAAAACGGCATGTGATGCCGCCCCAAGTGAATTGCCGTCGAGATAGATCACCCCCTCCGGCAAAATGTAACGATCGCGCATGGCACGCAGCGGATCCGTGGCATCCATCGCTTCGATCGCAGCGAGATCAGGAATTCCACTCATGGTCGTTCAGTCCTCGGTTGTTCGCGAAGGGTTCCCGCTGCAAGCGCGTCCCCTCGGTGTGCCTGTTCTCATTTCGATGATGTCAGAGCCGGGTGCGGACCGTCCACAGCTCCGGGAACAGCACGACCTCGAGCATCTTCTTCAGGTACGAAGCACCCGACGTGCCGCCGGTGCCGCGTTTCAGGCCGATGATGCGCTCGACCGTGGTGACATGATTGAAGCGCCAACGGCGGAAATAGTCCTCGAAGTCGACCAGCTTCTCGGCCAGTTCGTAGAACATCCAGTAGCGCTGCGGGTCGCGGTAGATGGTCTGCCAGGCGACCAGGACCTCTTCATTCTCGGTTCGCGTCTCACGCCAGTCCGTGCGCCTGGCATCAGCGCCGATATCGAATCCGTTGCGCGCCAGGAGCAGCAGCGCTTCGTCGTAGAGCGACGGCTCCGCCAGGATCGCCTCCAGCTTTCCGCTGAGGTCTGGCCGGTGCTTGTGCGGCCCGAGCATGGCGAGGTTGCGGTTGCCGGCCATGAACTCGATGGCGCGATACTGCCAGGACTGGAAACCCGAGGACTGGCCGAGCGCGTCGCGGAACTCGGTGTATTCGCTGGGCGTCATCGTCCGCAGCACGTCCCAGGCGTTGTTCAACTGCTCGAAGATGCGGGCGACGCGCGACAGCATCTTGAAGCTCGGCTCGAGGCGGTCGGCGCGGATCGAACGGATCGCGGCACCAATCTCGTGCAGGGCGAGCTTCATCCACAGTTCGGAGGTTTGATGCTGGATGATGAACAGCATCTCGTCATGCGCCGACGACAGCGGCGTCTGCGCCTCCAGCACCTTTTCCAGATGCAGATAGTCGCTGTAGGACATGCGCTCCTTGAACGACATCTGTGCGCCTTCGGACGCCGGATCGTATGGTTCGCTCAATTGATTTTCTCCGTGCGCAGCCGGAAGCGCTGGATCTTGCCGGTCTGGGTCTTGGGCAGAGCGGCGATGAATTTCACCGATCGCGGATATTTATAGGGCGCGATCGTTGCCTTGACGTGATCCTGCAGACGCTTGGTCGTCAATGCGTCAGGCGCTACGCCCTGCACCAGCACGACATGCGCCTCGACGATCTGGTCGCGTTCGGCATCGTCCGCGCCGATCACCGCGCATTCGGCGACGTCAGGATGCGACAGGAGTGCTGCCTCGACCTCGGGTCCGGCAATGTTGTAGCCGGCACTGACGATCATGTCGTCGGAGCGTGCGGCGAAATGGAAGAAGCCGTCTTCGTCCTGGGTGAAGGTGTCGCCGGTGAGGTTCCAGCCGTCGCGCACGTATTCTTTCTGCCTGTCATCGGCCATGTAGCGGCAGCCGGTCGGGCCTCGCACCGCCAGCCTGCCGGTTGTGCCGCGCGGCACCTCGCGCATCTCGTCGTCGACGATGCGCGCCTCGTAGCCGCCCACCGGCTTGCCGGTCGAAGCGGGCTTCATGTCGATGAGGCGGTTGGAGATGAAGATGTGCAGCATTTCGGTGGCGCCGATGCCGTCGAGAATCGGCTTGCCGGTCTTTTGCGTCCACTCCTCGAAAACCGGTGCGGGCAAGGTTTCGCCGGCCGAAACGGCGACGCGCAACGACGACAAATCGGCCCCTTCATCCATGGCCTTCAGCATGGCGCGATAGGCGGTCGGCGCGGTGAAGGAGATTGTCGCTTTGTAGGTCTCGATAATGTGGATCATGTTGGGTGGCGTCGCCTGTTCCAGCAGCGTCGCCGCCGCACCGAAGCGCAGCGGGAAGATGGCGAGCCCGCCAAGGCCGAAGGTGAAGGCGAGCGGCGGCGAACCGACAAAGATATCGTCCGGCGTCACCTGGAGGATTTCGCGGGCATAGGCGTCGGCGATGATCAGGAGGTCGCGGTGGAAATGCATCGTCGCCTTCGGCACACCTGTCGTGCCCGAGGTGAAGCCGAGAAGCGCGACATCGTCGCGGCCGGTGTCGACGGCGGTGAAGGTAACCGGCTTGTCGAGAGCGGCACGATCGAGTTCGGCATCATGGTTGGCGGTGCCATCGAAGCCGATGACCTGTTTGAGGAACGCGCTGTCCTTGGCGCAGGCGGTCATCTCGTCCATCAGCCTGGTGTCGCAGAGCGCGATGGTGATTTCCGCCTTGTCGACGATCTTGGCGAGTTCGCCGGCGCGCAGCATCGGCATGGTGTTGACGACCACGGCGCCGACCTTGGTGGCGGCCAGCCAGCAGGCGACCATGGCGGGGTTGTTGGCCGAACGGATCAGCACCCGGTTGCCTGGCCTGACGCCATAATTCTCGACCAGCGCATGGGCCAGCCTGTTCGTCCAGTCGGACAGTTCCTTGTAGGTGCGGCGGCGGCCATTGCCGATCAGCGCGGTGTGGTCACCGAGGCCCTTCTCGACCAGCCTGTCGGTCAGTTCGACGCCGGCGTTGAGGCGTTCGGGATAGTCGAAACCTTCGAGCAGGAAGTCCGGCCATTGCTCCGGCGGCGGCAAGTGATCGCGCGTGAACGTGTCGATATGCGCTGAAGGCCCAAGCATGTCGCCGCTATCCCGTCTGCTGCCTGGCCGGTGCGCGAGGCGCCTGGCCGGTGTGGTGGATTGGAAGTTCCTGTCCTTCGCGGGAGGCTTCGCGCCACCGATCGTGCCTGCTCGACGATGCCACCGAGAAAGGATGAGCATCAGCGGGGCAGGGCAGCACAGCAGACCTCCCATTTTGTCGGCTGTTCGTCATGGCAGGATCGCACCAGTCGAAATTTGTTTCAAGCCTAAAATGTTTTTGTTCCGGAGCATTGACGCATGGCGTGGCGGTGGCCATTGCTAGGTCACAAGCGATGCCGTTTTGGGGAGGGCGCAGATGTTCGAACGTCACATTGTCGATTGGGACGATGCCTATGCCAATGGCGCGAACATCGCCGGCAGCGACCGCTGGCCGGCCGCGTGGGCGGAGCCAGCGCAAGCATTTCGTGATGCGCTCGCGGTGGAGGGCCGGGCACGGCTCGACATCGCCTATGGTGACGGGCGGCGCAATCGGCTCGATCTTTTCTTTCCCAATGCCGCGCCCAAGGGGCTGGTGGTGGTCATCCATGGCGGTTATTGGCTGGAGACCGACAAGAGTTTGTGGTCGCACCTCGCCAATGGCGCGGTCAGCAGCGGCTTTGCCGTGGCGATGCCGTCCTACACACTATGCCCGGACATACGTATTGCCGGCATAGTCCAGGAGATCGGGGCGGCTGTCGGCAAGGCCGCGGCGATGGTCGACGGGCCGCTGATGCTGACCGGACATTCGGCCGGCGGCCATCTCGCCACCCGCATGATAACGACAACCACGCCTCTGGCGGCCGATGTGGCGCGGCGCATACGCCACGTCGTTTCGATTTCAGGCCTCCACGACCTGCGTCCGATCATGCGCACCGGGATGAACAAGGCACTGGCAATCGACGAAGAGGAGGCATTGGCTGAAAGTCCGGCGCTGCTGCGGCCAATGGATGGTGCGCGCATCACTTGCTGGGCGGGTGGTGGCGAGCGCGCCGAATTCCTGCGCCAGAACGCGCTGCTCGCCAACATCTGGACAGGTCTTGGCGCCACCACCAGCACCGTGGTCGAACCCGACCGGCATCATTACAGCATTGTCGACGGCCTTGCCGATCCAGCGCATCCGCTGACACTGACCTTGATCGCGGAATAGCACCGAGATCGTTTTCCATATTACTATTAATGGCTTGTCCGGCGATTCTTCAGCGCAGCATCAGCACGCTGCAGGCCTCGCCCGCGGCGGCTGCGGCGGCAAACGGCGCCCGCACGATCAGCCCGTTGGCGTCGGCCAGCATTTTCAGCATCGAGGAGTCCTGGATGCCGAACGGGGTCGCCACCAGCGCGCCGTCATCTTCCTTGACCACCGCCCGCACATAGTCCTGGCGCAGATCATTGGCCGGCATAGCGACGCCCAATCGTGCCGGGCGTATATCCTGGCGATGGTCGCGGCCACCGAGTTGTGCCAGCAACGGCTTCAGGAACAGCTGCGAGCAGACCAGGCTCGCGACCGGGTTGCCGGGCAGGCCGATGCACCTGATATCGCCGAGGCGGCCGAACATCAGCGGCTTGCCGGGGCGCATGGCGATCTTCCAGAAGCCGAGCTTCATGCCTTCGCCGGTCAGCACGTCATGGATCAGGTCGTGATCACCGACCGAGGCGCCACCAAGCGTGACGATGACGTCCGCGCCGGCAGTGACCGCCTTTTTCACCAAGGCTGCAATCGCATCCTTGTGGTCGGCGGCTATGCCGAGATCGAGCGCGCGGGCGCCGACCGATTGTGCTGTCGCGGCAACGCCATAGGCATTGGATGAGATGATCTGGTCCGGTCCGAGTTCGCTGCCGGGCGGCAACAATTCGTCGCCGGTGGCGATGATGGCGACCAGCGGCCGTTTCACCACGCTGACCCGTGGATGATTTGCCGATGCCGCCAGCGACAGCGCCGCCGGGTCGAGCACGCGGCCTTTTTCCAGCAGCACGTCGCCTTTTGAAAAGTCGAGGCCGAGGCGGCGGATATTGCGCCCTTCGGCGGTGGGTTCGATCACTTCGATGTCGCCGCCGCCGAGATCCCGGACATTTTCCTGGATGACGATGGTGTCGGCGCCTTCAGGCAGCGGTGCGCCGGTGAAGATGCGCACCGCCTGCGCCTTGCCGACCGCACCGCCAAAGCCGCGCCCGGCCGGCGCCATGCCGATCACCGAAAGTCGCGACGGCACCGACGCCACATCGACAGCGCGCACTGCGTAGCCATCCATGGCGGAGGCGTTGAAGGGCGGCTGGGTACGCAGCGCAACAACCGGTGCCGCCAGCACGCGATCCGCCGCCTCGAACAGGGGAACGCTTTCGCCGGCCAAAGGCCCTGCACCCTCGAGCAGGCACTCGAGCGCGTCGGCGATTGGTACAAGCGCCATCAGGCACCTGCCTTGTACGAGCCCGACTTGCCGCCGGTCTTTTCGACAAGCCGGATGCCGGAGATGACCATGGCGCGGTCCACCGCCTTGGCCATGTCATATATGGTCAGGCAGGCGACCGACGCGGCGGTCAGCGCTTCCATCTCGACGCCCGTCTTGCCGGTGACACGCGCCAGTGCGGTTACCTTCAAGCCGGGCAGAGCATGGTCCGGCTCGATGTCGACGGAGACCTTGGTCAGAAGCAGCGGATGGCAGAGCGGGATCAGTTCATGCGTCTTCTTCGCCGCCATGATGCCGGCGATGCGCGCGGTGCCGAGCACGTCGCCTTTCTTGGCGTTGCCGGCGAGAATCGTCTTCAGCGTCTCGGGTCGCATCGCGACAAAGCCCTCGGCGATCGCCGTGCGTGTCGTCTCCGCCTTGTCTCCGACATCGACCATATTGGCCTCGCCCTGGGCGTCGATATGGGTGAGGGCGGCCGTCATCGTCAGACCACCTCGGCCGCTGCCTTGCCCGTCAGCAGCAGGCGCGTGGCCGCGGTGACATCCTGTTGCCGCATCAGGCTCTCGCCGACCAGAAAGGTGCCGATGTCGCTCTTTCGAAGCCTGAGGCAATCATCATGCGAGAAAATTCCGCTCTCGCTGACCAGCAAGCGGTCGGCCGGCACCATCGTCGCCAGCCGCACTGAGGTATCGAGGTTAGTCTCGAACGTGCGCAGATTGCGGTTGTTGATCCCGATCAGCCGCGATGACAGCTTTAGCGCGCGCTGTGTCTCGGCCTCGTCATGCACTTCGACCAGCGCATCCATGCCGAGTTCGAACGCCGTCGATTCGAGGTCGCTGGCCAAGGCGTCGTCGACGCTGGCCATGATGATGAGGATGGCGTCCGCGCCCCAGGCGCGGGCTTCGTAGACCTGATACGGATCGAACAGGAAATCCTTGCGCAGCGCGGGCAGGGCGACGGCGGCTCGCGCCCTGGTGAGAAATTCCGGCGCGCCCTGGAAAGACGGCGCGTCGGTCAGCACCGAAAGACAGGCGGCGCCGCCTTTCGCATAAGCTCGCGCCAACGCTGGCGGATCGAAATCGGCGCGGATCAGACCCTTGGATGGGCTTGCCTTCTTGATCTCGGCGATCAGCGCGAAGGCGCCGGATCTGCGCTTCGCCTCGAGTGCGGCGAGAAAGCCGCGGGGCGCGTCCGCGTCCTTCGCGCGCGCCTTGATTTCGGCGAGCGGCACACGCGCCTTTGCCGCTGCGATCTCGTCGCGCTTGTAGGCCTCGATCTTGCGAAGAATGTCAGACACGCTCTATCCGTTCGAAATCTCGACCAGCCTGTCGAGCACTTGCAGCGCCCGGCCGCTGTCGATGGCTTGCGCCGCCGTCACGATGCCGTCGCCAAGCGTCGTCACCTTGCCCGCCACGACCAGTCCGGCGCCGGCATTCATCAGCACGGTGTCGCGATAGGCGCCGGCAGCGCCACCCAGCATATCGCGCAATGCCTTGGCGTTGTAGTCCGCGTCGCCGCCGCGCAACTCATCCTTGGTGTGGCGCGCCAACCCAACCGCTTCAGGGGTCAAGGTGAAGCTGCGTATCTCGCCGCCGATCAGTTCGGCGACCTGTGTCTCGCCGGTGGTGGTGATCTCGTCATAGCCGTCGCCATGGGCAACCCAGGCATGCTCGGCGCCCAGCGCCTTCAGTGTCTCGGCCACCGGCAGGATCCATTCCGGCAGGAACACGCCGACCATCTGCCGCTTGACGCCGGCCGGATTGGAGAGGGGCCCAAGCAGGTTGAATATGGTGCGGGTGCCGAGCTCGACGCGGGTCGGGCCTACATGCTTCATCGCCGGATGGTGCGCAGGCGCGAACATGAAGCCGACGCCGGCCTCGTGGATGCAGCGGCCGATGAATTCGGGCGAGATGTCGATCTTGACGCCGAGTGCAACCAGCACGTCGGCGGCTCCTGTCAGCGACGACAGGCCGCGATTGCCATGCTTGGCAACCGGCACACCGCTGCCGGCAATGACGAAGGCCGATGCAGTGGAAATGTTGACGCTGTGGGAATTGTCGCCGCCGGTGCCGACGATATCGATGGCGCCGTCAGGCGCGTCGACGCGCAACATCTTGGCGCGCATGGTGGCGACGGCGCCGGAAATCTCGCTCACCGTCTCGCCGCGCACGCGCAGCGCCATCAGGAAGCCGCCGATCTGGCCGGGGGTGGCGTCGCCCGACATAATGATGTCGAAGGCCTCGCGCGCTTCCTCGAAGGAGAGCGCGCTTCCGGTCGCGACCTTGGCGATATGGGTTTTCAGCGCGCTCATCTTGTCGAGGCTTGGGCGACTGCGGCCTGGTCGACGCGAACGTCATACTGCGTCTGCAGCTGCGCCACCAGCTGGTCGAGCAGATCGTCAGACATGCCGGAAGTGAAGGATTTCCGCGCATCGTCCGGCACCGAGCTGGCATCGGCTCCTGCGGGCTCGAACACTTCGGCGACCTTGTACAGGATCTGCCCGTCGCCGGTGGGCGAGGGGATCAAGCCGGTGCCGCCTTCGCCGACGCCGAACATCGCTGCCGCGCCTTCCTTGCCGAAATCGACATCGTCGGCCTCCCGCTTGACGCCGCGCTTGGTCTGTTTTTCCAGCTTCAGTTCGCCGGCGATGACGTCGAGCGTGGCGCCGGCCTTGAGCCGCTTTTCGAGCTCGTCAGCCTTGGCGGCCAGCCGCTTGGTCGTCTCCGCCGCGGTCCAGTCCGCGACGACTTTCTGACGAACCTCGTCCAGCGTCCGGTCACGAGCTGGCGTAATGGAGGCCACCTCATAGAAAACGAAGCCGTTATCCGCCGTGGTCAAGGCATCGTTTTCGGTGTTGGGTTCCGCGTCGAAGACAGCCTTGATCAACTCCGGTGATTGCGGCAGGTCCTTGACGATGCTTCCGTCGGGCCGCAGGCCGCTGCGGTCGATGGCGTCGATGGTGACGATCTTCAGCTTCAGCTTGGTAGCAGCATCGGCCAGCGAACCGCCGGCTGCGCGGGCGTCTTCGTAATTGTCACGCACGTCCAGAAGGATGCGGCTTGCCTCGCCCAGCGCCAGGTCCTTGCGGATCTGGTCGGACACTTCGGCGAGCGGCTTCACCACCTCGGGCTTGATCTCGGTAACGCGCAGCAACACCGGACCGAAGGCACCTTGCACAACCTGGCTGACTTCATTGGTATTGAGCGCAAAGGCCGCATCGGCGACCGCCTTGTCGGCGATCTTGTCCTTGGCCAGCGTGCCGAGCAGTGTGTCGGCCGGGATTTTGCCTTCCGCCATGACGAGCTTGTCGAATGTTGCACCGGTCTTAAGCGAATCGAGCGCGGCCTTGGCCGCATCCGGCGTCTTGAACACAAGCTGCTCGATGGTGCGCAGTTCCGGCGTGGTGTAGCGCGCCTTGTTCTTGTTGTAGTCGTCGCTGACCTGTTGGTCGGTGACGGCGGTGGTATCCATGATGTCGACCGGTTCGAGGCGGACATAGGAGAATTTGCGGTATTCGGGTGCGGCGTATGTCTTCTTGTTGGCTTCGAAATAGGCGGAAAGCACGCTGTCGGACGGCGCCTCGATCGGCTCGACCAGTGCCTTGGGCAGCGTCAGATACTCGATGGTGCGGTCTTCGCCGCGATAGAGCGCGACAGCCTTGAAGAAGGTATCCGGAGCTTTCAGACCATCAGAGACCGCCTCGACGATCTGCTGGCGGACCGCCACCTGGGCACGGTTCTTCAGATAGTCCTCCGGCCGCATGCCGATCTGCCGCAGCATGTATTCGAACGTTCTGCGGTCGAACTGGCCGCCCGGGCCCTTGAACGCCGGGTCTTCGCGCGTCAGCTCGGCCAGCCGGTCCCTGGAGAGGCCGAGACCAAGCTTGCGGGCCTGTTCGTCGAGGACCGCGCCCGAGACGAGCTGCGCCAGAACCTGGTTGTCGACGCCGAGCGCCTTTGCCTGTTCGTGGCTGAGACGCTGGCCGAACTGTTGCGACATAACGGCGAGCTGCCGATCATAGGCGAGACGGTATTCGTTGATCGACACCTTGGTGCCACCAGCGGTTATGACCGAATCATGGCCGGCGAAACCGCCCATCAGCCGCCCGGAAATGCCCCAGGCGGCGAAACTGACCACCAGCAGCGAAAGCAGCGTCTTCGCGACCCAGGTACCCGCCGCGCTTCTCAATACACCAAGCATCGTTACTTCCGATTTATGCGCAATTTCGCATGCGCCGAGTCTGAAACAAGCGCAATAGCGCCCTTCCGGTCCACTGTCGATTGCTTTGTGGGCTGATTTTGGTAGTGAGGGCCAGAGCCCGATATCGCCCGGAGAAGCAAACCATGACGCCAGGAATTCGCCCGCTTGTCGCCGGCAACTGGAAAATGAACGGCACCAGTGCCTCGCTCAACGAGCTCAGGATGATCGGCAACGGTTTCATGAGTGGGCTCGATGCCGAGACCGAAGCGCTGGTCTGCGTTCCGGCAACCCTGCTTGCCCACGCCGCTGAGATCCTGTCGCGCACACCGGTGCATGCCGGCGGTGAGGATTGCCACACCAGGGAGAGCGGCGCCTACACCGGCTGCATCTCGGCGGAAATGCTTAGGGATGCCGGCGCCAGCCACGTCATCGTCGGCCATTCCGAGTGCCGTGAGCAGCGCGGCGAGGATGACGCGACGGTCCAGGCCAAGGCCTCCGCCGCCTGGCGTGCCGGACTCGTGGCGATCATTTGCATTGGCGAGACCCAGCAGCAGCGTGAAGCGGGCGCCACGCTCGACGTGCTGTCGCGGCAGGTCGACGGATCGGTGCCGCCAAGCGCCACCCCGTCCAACACCATCATTGCCTATGAGCCGGTATGGGCGATCGGCACCGGCCTGACGCCAACCGCGGCCGATGTGGCCGAAGCACACGCACATATCCGCGAAAAGCTGTCGGAAAAGCTCGGCAGCGTCGCGGCGAAGGTGCGCATCCTCTATGGCGGCTCGGTCAAGCCTTCCAACGCGGTCGAACTGCTCGGGGTCAGGAATGTCGACGGCGCGCTGGTCGGCGGCGCCAGCCTGAAGGCGGCGGATTTTCTTGCCATCGCCGAGGCTTATCGCAATATCGGTTGAAGATATTCGCCACGCCGGATGGGGCTCCCGGCGCTGGAAATCGTTGCAAAGAAGGCGTTGCTTCCCATATTCCGGCCACGGGCTTGGAAATGCCATCAAAGCATTGTATTGAGCCGCCTCCAATTCACCGGTCGTGTCCGCGGCCGGGCAAGGCCTTGCCAGGATAAACTATGGAAACCGTACTGATCGTCATCCATCTCATGGTCGTGCTCGCCCTTGTCGGCGTGGTGCTGCTGCAGCGTTCCGAAGGCGGCGGCCTTGGCATCGGTGGCGGATCCGGCTTCATGACCGCGCGAGGTGCCGCCAATGCGCTGACGCGTGCGACGGCGATCCTGGCGGCCGCTTTCTTCGCCACGTCACTGACACTGTCGATAGTCGCCCGCTATGGCGAGAAGCCGATCGACATCCTCGACCGCGTGCCGGCGACATCGGACGGTGCAGGCAAGGGTGTGCTCAACCAATTGCCCGGCACGACCACCCCGGCGCCCGCAGGCACCACCACGCCGCCATCCGGCAACGACGCCGCGGCTCCGGCGACTGCCCCGGCCAAGGCGCCTGCCGCCGGTTCGACGCCGCCGGCAACCAATGGCGCCGCTCCCGCCGCGCCGGCGACCCCGCAGGTTCCGAACCAGTAGTCCTCGGCGCCTGAAGCCGCGATCTGTGGTCGTTTGAACACAGTCGCGGCAAATGCAGCAAGATCACGAAGATTCGATGGGATGAGGCGCGGCCTCGCGCTTGAGGCCCCCGCGCTTATTCGACTATAGATTGCGCGCGGCATTTCCGGCGCCCTTGGGGGGCGCTGGGCGACGCCGTGGGCAACAAGCATAGAACGATCGGATCTTCGCCATGCAGCTTCGCAGCTTCATTTTCCTTGGACTTTGCGCCGTACTCGGCGTGAGTTCCCCCGCTTTCGCTGGCGTTCTGGCCAATATGGCCGCACAGCCTTCGGTTGAAACAACCTCCGCCATCAACGTCGCCGTCAAAAGTGATGCGACGCAATTGAAGCTTCTCAAGAAGAAGAAAAACCCGACACCGGACGATCTAGCCCAGATCAAGAAGATCGAGGCCAAGATCGTTGCCGACAAGGAAGCCGCCAAAGCCAAGGCGCTCGAAGCCAGGAAACTGGCGATGCGCGAGGCGGCCAAGGCCAAGGCCGACGCTGAACGTCAGGCGTTCCTGGCCAAGAAGGGCAAGAGCGCGCCGGCAACCGAGGTGGCCGATGCCAAGCTGGCCAAGAAGCAGGCTGCCAAGATCATCGAGCCAATCGAACCGATCCAATCGGCCGAGCCGCTTCCGGCGGAGGCGATGAACGTTGCCTTGACCGGCAACAATGGCGAGCTGCGCAGTGAGGTTATCGGCCAGAAGCAGCCGAGCAGCGGCGGTCTGTTCGCCGGCCTCTTCGGCGGCACCTCGTCCTCTTCGTCGATTTCATATCTCCCCGAGACGCGGGCTCTTGACCAGGCTCTCGCCAAGAGGGAAGCCAAGAAGCTGTTCAAGGTGAAGCCGGAATTCGTGCCGCAGGACGTGGAATTCAGCGGCTACGCCGCGGGCACCATCGTCATCGACACCAGCGCGCGCCGCCTCTACCTCGTCGAATCGTCGTCCACCGCGCGCCGCTACGCCATCGCGGTCGGCCGCGAAGGCCTGCAGTTCAAGGGCACGGTCGCGGTCGGCGACAAGCAGGAATGGCCGCGCTGGATCCCGACGCTGGACATGCAGAAGCGCGAGCCGAAGCATTACGGCCAGTACAAGGACGGCATGCCTGGCGGTGGCCAGAATCCGCTCGGCGCGCGCGCCATCTATCTCTATGACGGCAAGAAGGACACGCATCTGCGCATCCACGGCACCATCGCGCCGCAGTCGATCGGAACCAGCGCCTCGAATGGCTGCTTCCGGATGATCAACGAGCACGTCATGGACCTCTACAGCCGCGTCAGGGTGGGCACCAAGGTCGTCATCATCTGACGTTTTCGTCATCCTGCCGAAAGGGCCGGCTCAGCCGGCCCTTTTGTTTTGCTTGTTCACGACCCAAGCGCCTTCTTGGGAAAAAACCTTCGCGGTGGTTTTTTCTCTGGCGGAATCAATCCGGCCGCGTTAAGCGATGACTCCCATGGCGCGATATGTATTCATCACAGGCGGCGTGGTTTCCTCACTTGGAAAAGGCATAGCCGCAGCGGCCCTTGGGGCTCTCCTGCAGGCGCGAGGCTATCGCGCACGCATAAAAAAACTCGATCCCTATCTCAATGTCGATCCGGGCACGATGTCGCCGTACCAGCATGGCGAGGTTTTCGTCACCGACGATGGTGCGGAAACCGATCTTGATCTTGGCCACTACGAGCGCTTCACAGGCCGCTCCGCCAATCAGCAGGACAACATCACCACCGGCCGGATCTACAAGAACATCATCGAGCGCGAGCGGCGGGGCGATTATCTCGGCGCCACCGTGCAAGTCATTCCGCACGTCACCGACGAGATCAAGAACTTCGTCCTCAACGGCAATGACGACTATGATTTCGTGCTGTGCGAGATCGGCGGCACGGTCGGCGACATCGAGGCGATGCCGTTCCTGGAAGCGATCCGCCAACTCGGCAACGACCTGCCGCGCAACAACGCCGTCTACGTCCATCTGACGCTGATGCCCTACATCCCGACGGCCGGCGAGCTGAAGACCAAGCCGACCCAGCATTCGGTCAAGGAACTGCGCGGCATCGGCATCGCGCCCGACATATTGCTGGTCCGCGCCGATCGCGCCGTCCCCAAGGAAGAGCGCAGAAAACTGTCGCTGTTCTGCAATGTGCGCGAAAGTGCCGTGATCCAGGCGCTCGACGTGCCGCATATCTACGATGTGCCGATGGCCTACCACAAGGAAGGACTCGATTCGGAGGTGTTGGCCGCCTTCGGCATCGATCCGGCGCCGAAGCCGCGCATGGAGCCCTGGCAGGCGGTGTCCAACCGCATCCACAATCCGGAGGGCGAGGTCACCATCGCCGTTGTCGGCAAATATACCGGCCTCAAGGATGCCTACAAATCGCTGATCGAGGCGCTCTCGCATGGCGGCCTGGCCAATCACGTCAAGGTCAAGCTCGACTGGATCGAATCAGAAATCTTCGAAAAGGAGGATCCGACGCCCTGGCTGGAAAAGGTGCATGGCATCCTGGTTCCCGGCGGCTTTGGCGAGCGCGGCTCGGAAGGCAAGATCCTGGCGGCGAAGTTCGCGCGTGAGCGAAAAGTGCCGTATTTTGGCATCTGCTTCGGCATGCAGATGGCCTGCATCGAGGCGGCCCGGTCGCTCGCCGGCGTCGAGCATGCGTCATCGACCGAGTTCGGTCCGACCGAGGAACCGGTCGTCGGCCTGATGACCGAATGGCTGAAAGGCAACATGCTGGAGAAACGCCGCGAGACCGGCGACCTCGGCGGTACGATGCGGCTCGGTGCCTATCAGGCCGAGCTCGCCAAGGGCTCGAAGATTGCCGAGATCTATGGCGACACGCAGATTTCCGAGCGTCATCGCCACCGCTACGAGGTCAATGTCGACTACAAGGAACGGCTGGAGGATTGCGGCCTGGTGTTTGCCGGCATGTCGCCCGACGGCGTGCTGCCGGAAACGGTCGAGTATCCCGATCATCCCTGGTTCATCGGCGTGCAGTATCACCCGGAACTGAAAAGCCGGCCGCTCGACCCGCATCCGCTGTTCGCCAGCTTCATCGAGGCGGCGGTGGAGCAGAGCCGGTTGGTGTAGCTCCCATAGCCCAGTCGGACCATGCAGACCTATGTCGCGCTGCTTTACAGCATCATCCTGGGCGAGGGGCGACGGGTCGTCATGGCCGACCTCAAGGCGATGGCCGAAGAACTCGGGCTGAAGAACCCGCGCACGCTGGTGGCGACCGGTAATCTGGTCTTCGAGAGTGAAAAGACCTCGATCGCCACGCTCGAAAAGCGGCTTGAGGCAGCGTTTGAAAAAGCCTTTGGCAAGCATGTCGACATCATCGTGCGCACCGCAAACGATTGGCTGAAGCTTGCCGCCGGCAATCCGTTTCCGGACGAATCGAATGCGACCGCGGATCAGGTGGCGGTGCGGGTGATGCGCCAGCCCGTGCCCGACGAAGCCATCGCGGCGCTCAAATCCTATGTCGGCAAGGACGAAAAGATGCAGGCCGTCGGCGGCGATATCTGGATTGTCTTCTCGCGCGCCAGTTCACGGCTTCTGACGGCAACCAGCCACAAGCGTCTGGGCATCGGTACATCGCGCAACTGGAACACGGTGCGCAAACTGGCCGAGATGGTGGACGGTAGGCAGTAGGCAGTAGGCAGTAGGCAGTAGGCAGTAGGCAGTAGGCAGTAGGGAAGCGGTTCTCTGCTCCCTAGCACCTACTGCCTCATTTCAAGCCTTTGCCGTCTTCGCTCCGGCGCTCAAAGCGGCGGTGCGCAGGACGTAGTAGATGATGCCGGCGATCGCCACGCCGAAGAACCAGCCATAGACGCCCCACCAGGACGGCAGCCAGTTGGTGAAGTTCGGCAGGATCGACGAGAAGATGGCGCCGATGCCGGCGGCGATGAAGGCGTTGACGTGCCAGCCGCCCTGGAAGCGGAACTCGCCGTCCTCGCGATAGAGCGCCTCGACGTCGACCTCACCCTTCCGGATCAGATAGTAGTCGACCATCATCACGCCGAAGATCGGCCCCATCGTCGCGCCGATGACGTTGACAAAGGAAGCGGCACTGCCTTCCCATGGTGCGAAGGGATAGAGCAGCAGGGCGATCACGGCCGCGATATAGCCGCCCTTCTTGAAGTCGATCTGCCTGGGAAAGACGTTGGAGAAGTCGAAGGCCGGCGAGACGAAGTTCGCCACCACGTTGATGCCGAGCGTTGCAACCGCAAAGGTCAAGGCTGCGAGCGCCGCCAGGAACCAGCTGTCGAATTTCGCCGAGATCTGGTCGGGATGCAGCAGCACTTCGCCATAGACGTCAAAGGCGGCAATGGTGGTGACGCCGGCGACCAGCGAGAACAGGATCAGGTTGATCGGCAAGCCCCAGATGTTGCCCTTGCGCAGCGATGCCTTGTCCGGCGCGTAACGGGCGAAATCGCAGAAATTGAGATAAAGCGCCGAGAAATAGGTGACCCAGATCGCCGCCACCGCAAACAGCGAGGTCCACGAGCCGGGCGTGCCGGGCACGCCCGCATCCTTGGTCTTGTCAAGCAGCACGTCCATGGGGATGTCGCTGGTGAAGGCAAATCTCCCGGATTTGACGCAGAGATAGATCGCCAGGATCAGCATCATCACCCAGACTGCCGGTCCTGCCCAATCCTGGAAGCGGCGCACCGTCTCCATGCCGTTCTGGATGATCAGCAGTTGCAGCGCCCAGATGACCACGAAGCAGATCACCTCCAGGCCGGTATGGCCGAGGAAATGCGTGTTGGCGTTGAAATCGGCAAACCATTGCGAGCGGACCAGCAGCGCCACGATCGCGCCGGAGGCGGCGGCGGTCTGCGCGCCATACCAGAAGCAGGCGACCACCGCGCGCACCAGTGCCGGTATGTTGGCGCCCCAGATGCCGAAAGAGGCGCGGGCAAGCACGGGGTAGGGCACGCCGGTCTTTACGCCGGCATAGCCGACCATGTTCATCAGCGCGTAGATGATCAGCGAGCCGATGCCGATGGCGATGAGGAAATTGACGAAGCCGCCACAGAACAGAAACAGGCTGGCGGCCAGATAGTAGCCCCAGAGGCTGTGAACGTCCGACGTCCAGACGTTGAAGATCGAGAATGGTCCCCAGTTTCGAATTTTGGCTGGCGCCAGATCCTCGTTGTACAGATCAGGTGAAGCACCTTGTATTGTCATTGCAATGTTCCCCTTTTGCAGCACGCGCCCTCACGCGTTGGCCGCGTGCAGGGTAAGCCTGACGCAGGGGAACCGACAAGCAACCTATTTGCCGGCTTTGGCCTTAAAGATATTCAATAAGAACCGCGCTTATCGGCAGGAGTAAGCTGCAGCCGGGGTGCCTCCACGGCGATTCGAATTTCGCCGATTTTGTCGCGAGAAACGCGGGCCGAAGTCTGCCCGTTTCTCGCCATCAAGCTTTTTTATGCGGGATCATCTTTTTTCTGGAACCCAATGCCCATTCGGGAGTTTAATGGGGTTCGATTGAGCGGAGGCGATCGGCCGGGAGGAAACTTATGGATCGCTTGCATTTCTTCACGCCCGTGCGCCTTGCGCCCGGGCTGGGATACCCAGTTCAGGAAATCGACAGCGTTGCCGAAGCGATGGTGTTCTTGCGCAAGTGGCCAACAGGGCGGCGCGGACCGGTTTACCAGTGCGCCTTGAATTGCTGCTCCGCTGCTCTGTCCGGCAACATGTCGGCCGAGGAAGCGAGGAAGGCTTTTGCCGGATTTGCCCGCATCACCCGTCTGCTGGACGACGACATGGCGCTGCCGATCGGTGGCGAAAACACGGAAAACGTTCAGGCGTTGAGGCGGTAGGCGCCGGATCTGTTGACCTCGAAGCTGCGCCCCGTGATGGCCGTGGCAGGGTTTGTTATGCGCCTCCGGCGAGGAGGCAAGCCAAACGAGCTGGCCCATAGTCAATGCCTTATCTCAAGTCACGGAATAGCGATCGATCACCCAAAGCCAACTGCCATCGCCTTGCCGCCGGGCTACCTCGCTGGTCACGCCACCGTCGGGAAGTCGGGTCGATGTAAGCGCGAGATCGCCGCAAATGAGCGCCGGCCGCTGCTCGCCTACGGCAAACTTTCGTCCTGACGCGACGATCTCGACATAGTAGCCGCGAATGGCCTGCCTGCCGCGCAGCAACCGTCCGCCACCGCGGTCGATCACCGCATCGGGTTCGAACAGAGCGATCATGCCGTCGACGTCGCCCGCGTGCTGCCGCGAGATCAGCAAGGGCTCCAGTTGCTGGGGGTCGTAGACAGGCTTTCTCTCTGCGTTCATGCTGACCTCCGCTAATCCGCGAACGAAAATCCTGCCGCAAACTTGCGCCCGTGCCCTGGTGATTCCACGTCAATCCATCAGGCGATTGGTTTTGCGCCACTCCTCATATTCGCCGCGGGCATCGTCATGCAGCGGATAGTAGCGTTGCAGCGGACCGCCCTCCAATAGCTTCATTCGTGAGAACTCCTCCCAGTCGTGATGCTTCTGTGATTCTTCGATTACCTGCGGGGCCATTGCGACGGGAAGCACCACCACGCCGTCGTCGTCGGCGACGATAATGTCGCCGGGGATCACCGTGACACCGCCGCAGGCAATCGGAACGTTGACGGCATTCGGATAGATGCTGGTCTGCACATGATAGTTTGGCGTCCAGCCGCGCAGCCATAGGGGCAGATCGAGCTTTTCGACATTGGGCCGGTCGCGCATGCATCCATCGATGACGATGCCCGCGCCGCCTCTGCCCTTGAAATATGTCGACATCATATCGCCGAAGACACCCGAGCTCATGTCGCCGCGCGCGTCGACCACGACCACATCGCCCTCTTGCGCGTGATAGAGCACGTGCCGGTGCAGTTGCGTCTCCGGATCGGCATATTCGCCCTCGGTGAACAGGTCCGGCCGCTGCGGCATGAACTGCAGTGTCAGCGCCGGCCCGACGATCGATTTCCCGTGGTTCTGTGCCATCGGACCGATCATGTGCGGGTTGCGGAAGCCCATGTGGCCAAGTGTGCCGGCAACGGTCGCGGCGCCGATCTCCTTGAGCGCGTCGATCAGATCTTTAGGCGGCCGCGTGATGTCGAGGGAATGCGTCATTGTGGACTCCGTTGAAGCAAACTACCAGTTCGTGACAGAACCGTCGCGGCGCCTAAGGTGAGGCGCTTCCCAGAAACGCGAACTCTCCGCCTTGACCGCTTCTTCATTGACCTCGACGCCGAGCCCCGGCATCTCGCTGACCGGATAATCGGTCCCGTCGAGCCGGGGCTGCACGGGGAAGAAGTCGGAATTGTCGAAGCCCAGCTTTATTTCAGGCGCCCTCGTCTCGAGCCACGCGAAGTTGGGTACCGCGGCGGCGAGATGCACGCTCGCGGCCGTGCAAACTGGACCAAGGGGATTGTGCGGCATCAGGTCCACATAGTGGGCCTCGCTCCAGCCAGCGACTTTCATCGCCTCGGTAAGCCCGCCGACATTGCAAACATCGAGCCGGTTGAACTGGTGGATGCCGCGCTCGATGTAGGGCAGGAACTGCCACTTGCTGGCAAATTCCTCGCCGATGGCAAAGGGGATGTCGGTCATCGTGCGCAGGGATTCGTAGGCCTCCGGCGTCTCGTCCCGTATCGGCTCCTCGAGGAAATCAAGCACGCCGCGGCCGAGCTTGTTGCAGAAGCTCACCGCCTCTGCCACCGACAGCCGATGATGATAGTCGAGGCCGAGGACGACCTCGTCGCCCAGCGCCTCGCGCGCCTTGTTTAGCATCTTCGCGGTAGCGCCGATCGACTCGCGGGGCTCGAAGATGTCCCTGCTGTTCTGCCCGACGGGGAAGAAGCGGACCGCCTGCCACCCCTGTGCGCGCAGTTCGCGGGCTCGTTCGATGGCGATATCGCCCTCGGCCTCGTCGCCGATCGAGGCGAAGGTGGGGATGCGGTCGCGCTGTTTGCCGCCTAGCAGCTCGTAGACCGGCACTTCCAGCGCCTTGCCCTTGATGTCATGCAGGGCGATGTCGATGGCGGAAATCGCCGCCTGCAGGACCCGCCCGCCCTCGAAGTATTGGCTGCGATAGGCCTCCTGCCAGATCCGCCCGATCCGCATGGGATCGCGGCCGATGAGGAACTCGCGATAATGCTCGACCGCGCCGGCCACGGCCTTCTCGCGACCGCTCAAGCCGCTCTCGCCCCAGCCGAAGATGCCTTGATCGGTCTCGACCTTGACCAGCATCTGGTTGCGCGTTCCTACCCACACTGGATAGGGCTTGATCGCGGTGATCTTAAGCTTCGTAGTCATCCACGCCCACGTTCCACACGCATCCGCCCTGTCTCAGTCGGCCCTGAGGGCCATTTCGGTTTCGCCGTCGAACAGATGCATCCGCTCCTGGTCGAACTCGAGCCAGATCTGCTCGTCAGGTGCGACGGCGATGTTGGGTGACACGCTGATGTTGACGATGGCGCCGGAGAGGAACGCCTGTACGAAGGTCACATCCCCTGTTGGTTCCACCGTATAGGCCTTGGCCGGAATGGCACCGGGGACTGTGCTCTTGTGCAGCTTGATCGTCGAGTGTCGCGCTCCGAGCACGATTTTCTTGGTGGTCGCGCTCTGGACCTTGCGCGCGTTCAGTTGCGACAGCTCGAGGCTCCAGCCCTCCGCGCCGTTCAACACAGTGTTGCCGTTTGCCGTCGACGCCTCCAGCGGAATAAGGCTCATCGCCGGACTGCCGATGAAGCTGGCGACGAACATGTTCACCGGATGGGCAAAGACCTGCGCCGGTGAATCGTATTGTAGCAGGTAGCCGCCGTTCATCACCGCCATCTTGTCGGCCATGGTCACGGCTTCGAGCTGGTCGTGCGTCACATAAATGATCGTCGCCTTGAGATCCTGGTGGAAGCGCTTGATCTCCGACCGCATCTGCACGCGCAGTTTGGCATCGAGGTTGGAGAGCGGCTCATCCATGAGGAACACCGCCGGGTCGCGGACGAGGGCGCGGCCGAGCGCCACACGCTGCTGCTGCCCACCCGAAAGTTCGCGCGGCTTGCGCTCGAGCAGGTGCGTCATGTCGAGCACTCGCGCCGCTTCCTTGACCTTCCTGTCGATCTCGTCCCGGGGCAGTTTGCGCATCTGCAGCGGGAACGCCAGGTTCTTGTAGACCGACTTTTGCGGATAGAGCGCGTAGTTCTGGAACACCATTGCGATGTCCCGGTCCTTAGGGTCGAGATCGTTGACCACCCGGTCCCCGATGACGATGTCGCCCGATGTGATCGGGATCAGCCCCGCGACGAGATTGAGCGTGGTTGTCTTGCCGCAGCCTGAAGGGCCGACGAGCGCAACGAACTCGCCGTCATTGACGGTCAGTGAAACGTCGTTGACAGCTTTGAAGCCGCCATAGGTCTTGACGAGATCTTTGAGGACCACGTGGGCCATCGGCAACTCCCTAGTGCTTGACCGCGCCTTCTGTAAGGGCGCGTACGAAGTATCGTTGCAGGATGAGGAACAGCACCACGACGGGCACGCTCATCATAAAGCTGGCCGCCATCAGGCCTGGAAAGTCCGTCGTATTTTCCGAGAAGAAACGCTGGATGCCGACCGGCAGGGTCAATTGGTCGTTCTTGGAGAGGAAGGTGTAGGCGTAGATGTACTCGTTCCACGCGCCGATGAAGGAATAGATCGCGGTGGCGATGATGCCGGGCGTCGAGAGAGGCATCACGATCAGGATGAAGGCCTGGAAGCGCGTCGCTCCATCGATGCGTGCCGCCTGCTCGAGCTGGACCGGGATGTTGTCGTAGAACCCCTTGAGCAGCCAGATTGCCAGCGGCAGGCCGAAGGTGAGATAGGTGAGGATAAGCGAGCCATGTGTGTTCACCAGCCCAAGCATGCGCATCAGGATGAAGAGCGGCACGAGAAAGATCACCGCGGGGAACATGTTGCGCAGCAGCACGGCGAAGAACAGGAAGTTCCGGCCGGGGAAACGGAAGCGCGAAAACGCGTAAGCGGCAGGAACAGCCACGATCACCGAAAGGACTGTCGTGACGGTCGATACGAACAGGCTGTTCCAGAAGAAGCGGAGAAAGTCCTGGCCGACGCTGCTCTGGGGATCGAGCAGCTTCTGGTAGCTGGCGAGGGTAGGCTCATCCGGCCACCATTGAGGCGGAAATTGGGTCGCCGCGAATCCGGACTTGATCGAGGTGATCAGCATCCAGATCATCGGCACCGCGGTGTAAAGCAGCATGAACACGAGGAACATGCGCCCGGCCCATCGCCATCCGTCGACGCGCACGCGGCGACGGGTCTGGCCTCGAGGAGCTGACTCGGCGGTCGCGCTCATGAGTTCCCCTCTTTCCCTTCATTGCCGCTCAACGCGCGGACATAGAAATAGCCGAGCGCCATCAGGATGAGGAACAGGAGCACCGAATAAGCCGAAGCGACGCCCCAGCGCTGGCGGCCGAAGGCGAGCTCATAAATGTGCGTGATCCAGATATGCGACGCGTTCGATGGCCCGCCTCCCGTCATGATCCAAGGAATGATGAAGGAATTGAAGTTGGCGACTGCGAGCAGCAGGATCGTCACCGTCGAGACGTTGCGCAAGTGCGGGAAAGTGACGTGCCAGAAGCGCTGCCATGCATTGGCCCCGTCGACTTCCGCTGCGCGCAGCAACTGCTCGGGGACTGTCTGCAGACCGGCCATCATCATGATCATGGCGAACGGAAACTCGCGCCAGATATTGACGACGATCAGCGAGGGCAGCACCGTGCTGACGTTGTCGATGAAGTTCGGCGGCCGGTCGGCCAATCCGAGGCCGACCAGCACCGCGCCGATGATTCCGAAGTCCGAATGATAGATCCACTTCCAGATATAGGAGGCGGCAACCGCGCTGATGACCCACGGAATGATCAGGATGGCGCGCAGGACACCACGGCCGATAAAGTCGCGGTGGAGCGCCAGCGCGGCGCCAAACCCCAGTGCAAAGGAAATGAATGTGGATCCCAGTGTCCAGATCAGCGTGTTCCAGGTGACCTTCCAGAACACCTCGCTGGTGAGGATGGCCGTGTAGTTATCGAAGCCGACGAAGCTCTTGTCGCGGAGCTGCAGGCCAGGCGGCGTCTTGAAGAAGGACAGCTCGATCGTGTAGTAGATCGGATAGGCAATGACGATGAGCATTACGGCGATTGCAGGGAGCACATACGCGTAGTCAGCGCGATGCTCCCATATCTTCCGCGGCACGCCGGCCCTAACGGGTTGCAATCTTCGGCGAGCCTCGGCCTTGCCGGTCACGATCGTCACTGTGGCGTGCCCTTATTCTTCGGAACGAACCGGCTGCACGATCGGCGCAGCCGGTCAGGCTCGGACTAGAGTCCGCCCATCAAGTCCTTTACCTTTTTGGCCGCGTCCTCCGCCGCCTGGTCGACGGTCATCGCTCCGGTCAGGGCATTCTGCAGCATATCCGGGATTATGATGTTCATGATCTCGGGGGACTGCGGCAGCGCGGGGAACGGGATGCCGTATGGCAGCATCGAGGTCGTGACATCGAGGAACTTGATTTTGTCCAGACGCTCCTTCATCCATTTGGTCTTGAAGCCATTGAGGTTGCCCGGATTCGAGCCTGCGTAAGCCATCTTCAACGACCATTCCGGGCTGGTCCACATGCAGATGATAGCCTTCGCGGCCGGCTCGTCCACCTTGCCGCCCTCGACATATTCGGGCTTCAGGATGTGAATGTTCGAGCCGCCGAACACGACGGCGCGCTTGCCGTCGGGGCCAGTCGGAATGAGGCCGTAGCGCATGTTGTCGATGACGGTCTGGGCCTTGTCCTTGTCGGTGCCCGTCGCCTTCTTCTGCAGGTCCAGCATCACATTGTAGTCGGACGGGTGCGAGATCATCATGCCGAGCTGGCCGGCGACGAACAGTGGCTGGTTATCGGCCTGCTGGTTCGTGAGCGCCGAGACCGGAACCGACTTGTCGCGAACATACATGTCGTACGAGGCTTGCAGCGCCGCCTTGCTCTGCGGGCTATCGAGCTCGACCTTGTCATAAGTCGGGTTCGCCGCCGCTTCGTCGAAAACGCCGCCGCCATAGGCCCACAGCTGTGGCATGAAGCGATACGGCGTGTTGCCGGCGTTTTTGCGAGCCACGAGGCCGTAGCCGGCAATGCCGAGCTTGTCATGGATCTGCTTGGAATACTTGACGACGTCGTCCCAGGTTGCCGGAGCCTTGTCCGGATCGAGCCCCGCACGCTTGAAGATGTCGGCGTTCCAGATGAACGCCATCGTCTCGTTGTTGGTCGGGATGCCGTAGGTCACGCCCTCCCAGGTCACGGCCTTCATGGCGCCGGGCCAGAAATCCTCGGCCGAGTACCCCACATCCTCGGGCTTGAGCGGCTCCAAGTAACCCTTTGAGGCGAACTCGGTACCACCCAGGATTTGCAGGCGCACCGCCATCGGCGCGGCGTTGCCCAAGAGCGCCGTGCGGAACTTGTCGAGAAGGTCGTTATAGGTGAGGGCTTGATCCTCGAGCTGGATGTTCGGATAGGTCTTACGGAAGGTCTCAAAGAAATCCTTGTAGTATTGGCGCAGGAGGTCGGGGTCGCCCTCGAACACGCCCTGATACCAGAAAGTCAGTCGCCCCTTGTAGTCGAGCGGGGTGACCTTGGCGCAATCGGCCGCCGTGTCGAAATCCTGTGTGCCCGCGATGGAGCGCACATATTCGGGCGACCACTTGCTCAGGTCGACCGGCGGCGCGCCCAGCGCCGATGTGGACATCAGCGATGCTACCAGCACAGGGACGACAGTGCCGCGCAGGACCGCACTGCCGAGTGTAATCCTCGTCATAGGTATCCTCCTGGTTCTCCCATGCCGCTCTTGGGCCGAGGCAAAGCGGTCGTTGCTTGTCGACCGCGGGGAGTCGTCTCGGCTCTATGTACCCCATCGATCACTTAGTACGTTTTCAGATCATAGATTGCCTGTCAACGCACCGGATCGTACATTGTTTGCGAAAGTCGTGTGTGATATCGGGCAAGATGTGTATTAATTTGGAGAGCCGGCCTTGGCCGAAACAAGCGATTTCAAAGCCATGCCGCCTGCGGGGATTGATCCCATCGGGGCCTCCAGCGAGGGCGCCTCGCTTTATGAACGGATCAGGGAAGACATCATCGAGGGACGGCTTGCCGCCAACGAACGGCTTGTGGTCACCGATCTCGCCCGGCGTCACGGCACCTCGACCAACCCCGTGCGCGAGGCGCTGCAGCTGTTGCGTGGGGAGGGCTTTGTCACCTTTGTCGCCAACCGCGGGGCGCGCGTCCGCCCCATAGATCAGGATTTTGTCCGGGATATCTACGAGATCGGTGTCCTGATCGAGCCAGCCCTGACGCGATGGTTTGTCAATATGGCTACCGGCGAGGACATTGCCGAACTCGAACGTCTCCAAGGCCTGATTGAAGAAAACAACTTCGCCGACACTTTCCGGCACAGTGAGCTGGATACCGCCTTCCACACGGTGATGTACCAGCGTCACTATAACCGCCATGCCGCCGAGCTCTGGTGGAAGCATCGCGAAGTGCTGCGAGCCGTGAGCCGGCGTTTCAATTTCACGCTCGCGCGGCGGGCCGCCATCATGCGTGAACACCGCGAACTCATCGCGCTCGTAAAGGCGGGAGAAGCCGACAAGGCGGCCGAACTCGTTTCCCGCCACGTCGAGGGTTCCGGCCGGCACGTTCTCGAACAGATGCGTGCGCGCAACGCCGCTCGGGCTGGATAGATGCCCAGTCCAAAACATCGTGGCCTGACTATTTCAATCGAGGCAAATTGAGATGAAAATCACGAGCGTTCGGCCGTGGCTGATCAGGTCCGATGCATCCTATTGGGGGGAGTTCCTGTTCGTCGAGGTGACGACCGACGAAGGGGTGAGTGGCTGGGGAGAGATCACCACCACCACAAGGCTCGCCAACCGCGCCCTTTGCACGATCCTTCGGCAGATCGGTGTCTCCGTGACAGGCGAGGATCCAGCGCGTATCGAGCATCTCTGGCACAAGATTTTCCGCAGCTTCACCTACATGGGCAGCCGCGGCGCCGCCGTCGAATGCGTGAGCGCCATCGACATCGCCCTCTGGGACATCCGGGGCAAAGTCCTTGGTAAGCCGATATACGAGTTGCTGGGCGGACCGGTGCGCGATGAAATCGCGCTCTACACCCATCCCAACCAGGCCAAATTCACCAGCAAGGAAGCCGTGGTCCGTGAGATTCTGGATATCGTCGAGTCCGGACACACCGCGCTCAAGTTCGATCCATTCCCCCACCAGGGTCGCAGCGCCGACGGCCTATCCCGCGAACAGCGGGACGGCTACCTCGATGGCGGCATGAACCGCAAGGACGAACGCGAAGCCGCCGAACTCACGGCTTTGATCCGCGAAACGGCGGGGCCCGATGTCGACATTCTCATCGACGCGCATGGCCGCTTCGACGTTCCCACCGCCATTCGCCTCTGTCGGAGTCTCGAGGAAGCCGGACAGATCGACTGGTTTGAGGAACCCTGTCCGCCCGAGAGCCTTAACGCCCTCAAGCAGGTGCGTGAGAAGGTCAGCACAGCCATCTCGTGGGGAGAGCGCGGCCATACGAAGTGGGATTTCGTCCCGGTGCTCGAGAACAGGCTCGCTGACTACATCATGCCGGACGTTACCTGGACCGGCGGCATTACCGAACTCAAGAAGATTTCCGCCCTGTGCGAAGCCTACTACATCCCGGTCTCGCCACATGACGCCGCAGGGCCGATCAACGTGGTCGCGGGAGCGCAGGTGATGATGACCGTTCCCAATTTCTACAAGCTCGAAACGTCAGAGTGGAACCTGGGCAAATACGATCATCTCATCGACAAACCACTCGACGTGTCGAACGGCAGCCTCAAGCTGTCGTCGCCTGGTCTCGGTATCGAGATGGACCGCGACTACCTGCAGGCCCATGAGATTGAATTGGGCTAGCAACGACCTGTGCGGGCATGTGGCTAACAAGCCCGCCGACCAGAACGAGGATAAGCCATGCCAAATACAGGCAGCGCCGACGAAACGCTCAATCGGGTGAACACCAACTCCAAGCCGTCCGCCCTTCGGATCACCGACATGCGGGTAGCCGAAATCGTCGGCGCGCCGTTCACCTCGGCGCTGCTCAAGATCTACACCAACCAGGGCATAGTCGGCCTGGGCGAAGTGCGCGACGGCGCCAGCGCGACCTATGCGCTGATGCTCAAGAGCCGGTTGCTGGGCGAGAATCCCTGTGACATTGACCGACTGTTCCGCCGCATCAAGCAATTTGGGGGCCATGGGCGGCAGGGTGGTGGTGTCTCGGCAGTCGAGATCGCGCTGTGGGATCTCGCGGGCAAGGCCTATGGCGTGCCGATATACCAGATGCTTGGCGGCAAGTTTCGCGATCACGTGCGCGTCTATTGCGATACCGATGCCGAGAAACCGAGCGGCACTGAAACCGGAAAGCGCCTCAAGGAGCGCGTGAACCGCGGTTTCACCTTCCTCAAGATGGACCTTGGCTTGATGCAGATCGCCCATGTCCCGGGCGCCGTGGCCGCTCCCGCCGGCGCGCTCGAAGGGTTTTACGCCAACCCGCGCGGCCGTGGCGCATCCCTCGAAGAGCGCAAGGCTCGCAATCTCGCCTACGACGCGCAGAACGTGCCGCATCCCTTCACGGGCCTCCACTTCACCGAAAAGGGCATCGACCTGCTCGATCAGTATATCCACGAGGTCCGCGAGGTGATCGGCTACGAGATCCCGCTCGCCATCGACCATGTCGGCCACGTCTCGCTGCAGGACGGCATCCGTCTCGCCCGGCGGATCGAGAAATACGCACCGGCCTGGCTTGAGGACGTGATCCCCTGGCAGCACGCCGAGCAGTATCGGCGGTTGCAGGAGGCAACGTCCGTGCCCATCTGCACGGGTGAGGACATCTACCTCAAGGAAGGCTTCGAGCCGCTGCTCAACGCAGGCATCTCGGTCATCCACCCGGACTTGCTTACGTCAGGCGGCATACTCGAGACCAAGAAGATCGGTGACGCGGCGCAGGACCATGGCGTTGCCATGGCCATTCACATGGCGGAAAGCCCGATCGCCGCGATGGCCGCCGCGCATGTCGCGGTGGCCACGGAAAACTTCATGGCGCTCGAATATCACAGCGTGGAAGTGGACTGGTGGGACGATATCGTCACGGGCTTGCCCAAGCCGCTGGTCAAGGACGGGTTCATCACCGTGCCCGACAAGCCGGGCCTGGGCATCGACGACGTGGTTGATGAAGTCATCTGCCAACACCTGCAGGAAGGGATCAAAGGCATCTGGCAGCCGACCGATCACTGGGACGACGAATATTCGTGGGACCGGACCTGGAGCTGACCGCCTCACATCTCGAGGGAAGGCCCACCTTTTGAGGGAAGGCAAGAAAGGGGAAGCATGAAGATCACCGATCTCCGGTGCGCCGTCATCGGCAAACATCCCATCGTCCGCATCGTCACCGACGAAGGCCTTCATGGCCTCGGCGAGGTTGAATACACCAAGCCATATCTCAAGCCCTGGGTCCTGCATTTCCGTGAGGCGTTGATCGGCGAGGACCCAACCGACGTCGAACGCTGCATGCTGAAGATCCGCCAGCGGGGCTCGTTCAAGCCCTACGGTGCCGCCGTCAGCGCCATCGAGCACGCTCTCTGGGACATCGCCGGCAAGGCGGCCGGGGTTCCGGTCTACAAGCTGCTCGGCGGCAAGGTGCGCGACAAGGTTCGGGTCTATAACGGCTCCATCCGAAAAAAGAGGACCGGCGACAAGCCCGAGGACTACGCGGCAGACGTCAAATGGATGATGGAGCGGCCCGAGAACTTCTTCATGGTCAAGCAGGGCATCAGCTTCCACTCCAACATGAAGACGAGCGTGCCCGACTTCCACTATGGCGTCCGTCAGCCGCCGACCTATCATGGGGCGATGGACCAAGGGCAGATCAGCGAGCGCGGCATGGCGCATATGATCGAATGCGTCGTCGCCATGAAAGAGGTGCTCGGCGACCAGGTCTCTCTAGCCCTGGATTGTGGCCCTGGCTGGTTCCTTCCGGACGCGATCCGCTTCGCGCGGGCAGTCGAGAAATACAATCTGATGTGGCTGGAGGACATGCTGACGGGCGACTACGTGCCCTGGGTCAATCCGCAGGCCTACCGCGAACTCACGACATCCACGTCCACCCCCATCCACACGGGAGAGCAGATCTACCTGCGTCATAACTTCAAGGAACTGATCGAGACGCAGGCGGTCCGCATCATTGGTCCGGACCCCGCCGACATAGGCGGCATCGCCGAGCTCAAATGGGTGGCCGAGCATGCCTACATGCACTCGATCATGATGGCGCCGCACGGCACGGCGAATGGCCTGCTGGGCCTCGGCGCGCTTATCAATGTCTGCGCAACCTTGCCCGCCAACTACATCGCCTTCGAATATCCCAGCGCCTCCGACCCTTGGTGGGAGGATATCGTTGTCGGCCTGCCGACGCGGATCGTGAAGGATTCGCTGATCGACTTGCTCGAAGCTCCAGGATTGGGCCTCGACATAGATGCCGCAGGCGCGAAGAAGTATCTTAGGGAAGAGGACGCCGGTTTCTTCGACTGAATAAACGATCGCGCACCGTTGCGATCGATGTTGATGGCAACCTGCGTGGCGAACAAGTAGTAAAGGCCCGAAATTCAGGGATCGATGTGCTTGTCATCCCCGCGGATGAAGAAAGCCGTGGCCAGGGAGATGCTGGTCTTCTGATCCGCGGCGCCCTGCCTTACTGGCATCATATTCCGGCAGAGATTATATGGCGCCAGTACCCGATGTCCGCACAGTCGAAGGTCACATTCCACTATGTCGGAGACCCTCCCGGTGATCGCGCGCGGGCCTTGAGCAGGGTCAAATCACTCGCTGTATTCGCCGTACTATGTTTCGCCGGTGCTTGGGATGACGTTGAATGCGCATTGCAATACTGTCTGACATCCATGCCAATCGCGAGGCATTCGACGCGGTCCTGGAGGTTGTTCACGAACGTGGTTCAGACGAGTTGGTATTGCTCGGCGATCTGGTCGGCTACGGTCCCGACCCCATCTACGTGGTCGAGAGGGCTGCCGATCTGACGGCGCAAGGCGCGCTCTGCATCATGGGCAACCACGATGAGGCGGTGGCGCGGGACCTAAGCGACATGACCGAGAATGCGCGGTTTGCTGTCCAGTGGACCCGCAAATGCCTTGCTCCGGCGCATTTCGATTTCCTGGCGCGGTTGCCGCTTTCGCTGCAATCTGAAGACCGGCTCTATGTGCACGCCAGCGCGGAACGGCCAGGAAAATGGCCCTATATACGTGACGTGGATGCGGCGGAACGCTGCCTGTCTTCAACCGATGCTCGTTTCATTTTCTGTGGCCATACGCACATTCCGGCCATCTACTACACGCTGCCCGGGCGCCGGCCGATGCATTTCCAGCCGCTCGACAATGTGGCGGCGCCATTGTCCGAACTGAGGCGGCACCTTGTGATTGCCGGGGCGGTCGGTCAACCGCGCGACGGCAACCCGGCGGCATGCTTTGTTCTCATCGACACGGAGCGGCGCGAGGTCACGATGGTGCGTGTTCCCTATGATCACGAAGAGACAGGCCGCAAGATCCAGGCCGCCGGCCTGCCTGGATGGCTTGGCATGCGCCTGAGGATCGGCCGCTAGGCTTCGAGGAGACATATTTGATGCAACGATTTGAGGCGGGGACAGTCATCGATGGGTTCGAGCTGGTCGAAAAGTTGCCATCCGGCGGAATGGCATCGCTGTGGCGGGTGACCAATCCGCGCTATGATTTCCCGCTTGTGCTGAAGATACCCTTTCTCGACCCGGGCGGGGATGTTTCGGTCATCCTCGGTTTCGAGGCGGAGGAACTGATCCTGAAACGGCTGTCGGGACCGCATGTGCCGCGTTTCGCGGCATCCGGCAGCCTGGCGCGGGTTCCCTACATAGCCATGGAGTTCGTGGCCGGTTCGGGCATGGCGGGTATCGTTGGCAACGCACCGCTGCCTGTGGACGAGGTGGCAACGATCGGCACCGAGATCGCCAGGGCACTCGCCGCCCTGCACCGGCAGAAGGTCGTTCACCTCGATCTCAAACCCGAGAATATCATTCTCGCCAAGCGCGGCGCGGTGCTTCTCGACTTCGGGCTCGCCTGGCATGCAGAGCTTCCCGATCTTCTCGGCGCGGAAAGCTCGGTGCCGATGGGCACCGCCGCCTATATTGCGCCGGAACAGGTGCTTGGCGAACGATCCGATCCCGCGAGCGACTTGTTCGCACTGGGTTGCATCCTTTATCAGTTGGCTACGGGCGAGGAGCCGTTCGGGCGACCGGCGACTTTCGCGGGAATGAAGCGCAGGCTCTATCATGCGCCCAAGCCGCCGCGAGACATCAACGAAACCGTTCCGCGGTGGCTGGAGGCCATCATCCTGCGATGCATGGAGGTCGACAGGTCTCAACGATATACCGAGGCGGCGCATGTTTTGTCCGATCTGAAGAACCCGGATCAGGTGGTGATTGCCAAGCGCAAGCCCCGGGACGAGGGGCTGTGGGCCGCCATCGCCAAGCTGTTTCGCAAGACCGATGACAGATCGCTTGTCGGTAGGTCGACCTCGTCGAGGACACACGCCGGCCCTTCAATTGTCCTTGCCGCGGTCGATCTGGCCAATGGCGGCGATGCGCTGGCAGGCGAGGTTCTCAACGAAACCGCCCGCGTGCTTGCCTCGCGAGAGGATTCCTGGTTGGCCTGCGTGACGGTCCTGAAAACCGAAATCATCGGCGGGACGCCGGCAGCGGATGAGACCGGGCGCTCAGTTTACCTGAAGCGGCTCGTCGCGATGAAGGATTGGGCTCGTCCACTGCATCTGCCGGAAGACCGCATCAGCTATCACGTGCTTGAGGCGGTCAGTCCCGCCGATGCGATTCTCAACTACGCCGAGCACAATGACGTCGGACACATCGTCGTTGGAGCCCGAGCGTCGTCGGTAATCCGCCGTCACCTCGGCAGCGTCTCGACCAAAGTCGTTGCACAGGCCCTTTGCTCCGTTTCAGTCGTCCGGTTGAAAACAGTCGAGGAACAAGGGCGGCAGCCGCTTTGATGCGCATCGATGTTGACAGAGATCAATGATGGCCGGAATCATTGCCCGTCAGATGGCGGTTCAATTGAGGACAGGCCATGCGGACGAATGAAACACCTCGGTACGACGCCAGTGTCAACACGACCGGTTGCTGCCCCAGGTTCAGTCCCGACGGCTGGGACGGTCAGGATCTGCATTTCAACGACAAGCGGTTCGTCAAGGCCACGACCCACAGCGTCATGCATATCCCGATGAATATGGGCAGCGTGTTCGCGCGCGTTAACAAGCACATCGAAGACGCCGGCGCCTCGGACGAAGATCAATTCATTGTGCTGAGCAGGGACATCTCACCCTGGAGCAGCGAGCATCTGTTTGCGGTTTCGAAGCCTGTGCCCGGCGAGAAGATCACTACGCTGACTGGAGACCTCATAACGAAGGTGTTCGAGGGTCCGTTCAGCCAGGCGAGGACCTGGGATGAGGAGATGCGGCAGATTGCGCGTGCTCGAAACACCGAGCCAAGTGACGTGTACTTCTTCTACACGACATGTCCGAAATGCGCCAAAGCCTACGGCAAGAATTATGTCGTCGGTGTCGTGGCTGCCTAAAACCTCCGAGGCTCGATGGGTGAGGGCAGAGCGTCGGCTTCGAACCAGGTGCCGCGTTCGCCCGTCACAATTTCTACGGCGTCATCAAGCTTGCCGATTGCCGCAGGCTTGCCTGTCGCTTCAATGAATTCGATTGCAGCGCTGACTTTCGGTCCCATGGAGCCGGCCGGAAAATTCTTCCCGGATAGCTCCTTGGGGCTCACGCGCCGGAGCGCCCGAGCAGTCGCCGTTCCGTAGTCGACATAGACGGCGTCGACATCGGTCAGCAACAGCAGCATGTCGGCCTTCAATTGACGCGCAAGAAGCGAGCTTGCCAGATCCTTGTCGACGACGGCCTCCACGCCGCAAAGACTGCCATCTACCCGGGCTATCACTGGAACCCCGCCGCCGCCGGTGCAGATGACGATCACACCGCGTTCGACAAGGAACGAGATCACAGCGGCTTCCAGGATCTCCAGCGGTCTGGGCGAGGGCACGACACGGCGCCATTTGTCGCCATCGGGCGCAATCCGCCAGCGGCGTTCGATGGCAAGCTTGCGTGCCGTTGCCTCGTCGTAGACCGGGCCGATAGGCTTCGTCGGGTGAGCGAAAGCAGGATCGTGCGGATCGACCTTCACCTGCGTCAGCAGGGTCGCGAAAAGCCTCTCTTTGAGGAGATTGCCGAGTTCCTGCTCAATGACGTAGCCGATCATGCCTGCGCTTTCGGCGCCAAGCACATCGAGTGGAAATGTGCGGCCATCTGAAGTTGCCGCGGCCTGGAGGGCCAGAAGTCCTACCTGCGGTCCGTTGCCATGCGTTATTATGATCGAGTGCCCTTCGCCGATCAGACCCGCCAATACAGCCGCAGCGCGCACGATGTTGGCACGCTGGTTCTCGGCCGTCATGGGTTCGCCACGGCGCAGCAGTGCGTTTCCGCCGAGCGCAACGACGATCCGCATCTCAGTTGCCGATCGTGGAGACGAGCAAGGCCTTGACTCGTGTGCATGCGGTTTTCGGCCTGATCGAAGACGATCGACGCACCCGACTCGAACACCTCGTCGGTGACCTCCATGCAGTCGATGCCGTATTCCTTCGCAATGAAGGCGCCGATCTCGGTATCGGTGTCGTGGAACGCCGGCAGGCAGTGCATGAACTTGACGTGGGGATTGCCGGAGGCAGCCATAACCTCGCTGGTGACACGATAGGGCATCAGAAGGCGAATGCGCTCGGCCCAGCCCGACTTGTCCTCGCCCATCGACATCCAAACGTCGGTGTAGATGAAATCGGCATCCTGGACGCAGCCAGCCACATCCTCGTCGAGCCGGAAACGGCCACCGCCGCGGTCTGCCAGGTCCCGGACATGGGCACAGAATTCCTCGTCCGGCCAAAGCTCCCTCGGCGATGCGATGCGCATGTCGATGCCGACCTTGGCTGCTCCGAGTGCCAGCGACAGCGCGACATTGTCCCGACCTTCACCGACGAAGGTGACGGTCATATCCGACAGGTGCTTGTGCGTGAATTCACGCATGGTCATGAGGTCGGCGAGGATCTGCGTCGGATGCGCCTCGTCGGTGAGACCGTTGTAGACCGGCACGCCGGCGTGCGCGGCAAGCAGTTCGGCCTGGTGCTGGCCAAAGCCGCGATACTCGATCGCATCGTACATCCGGCCAAGCACGCGGGCGGTGTCCTTCATGGATTCCTTGTGGCCGATATGGCTGCCGGTGGGGCCAAAGTAAGTGACGTGGGCGCCCTGATCGTAGGCCGCCACCTCGAAACCCGTGCGTGTGCGCGTCGAATCCTTCTCGAAGATCAGGGCGACATTCTTTCTGACAAGCCGCGGTATCTCGTGCCCGGCGAGCTTGGCCGCTTTGAGATCGGCGGCGAGCTTGAGAAGAAACCGGATCTCGTCGGCCGTGAGGTCGTCCAGGGTCAGGACGGAGCGGCCATGAAGATTGATCGCCATGGGGATTTCCTTTCGGGTCAAATCGGGTCGCGGACAATCGGACAGGTCATGCAGTGACCGCCGCCGCGGCCGCGGCTAAGCTCGGCGCCTTCGACCGTGATCACTTCAATTCCGGCGCGGCGCAGGAGTGTGTTGGTGTAGACGTTGCGGTCGTAGCCGATGACCACGCCGGGCTCGACCGCAACGACATTGTTGCCGTCATCCCACTGCTCGCGCTCAGCTTCGTAGCGGTCGCCGCCGGTGGCGATGATCCGCAGCGACTTCAGTCCAAGGGCTTCGGCAACCACAGCCGTGAACGGTTTCGTCTCATCCGTGACCTCGACCGCCGCTTTTCCGTCGCCTGGCCGCAGCGAGAAGGTGCGCAACCGGTCCACCACCGGCGGGTACATGGTGACAAGGTCACGATCACAGAAGGTGAAGACGGTATCGAGATGCATGAAACCGCGGTCCCGCGGCATCAGGGCGGCAATCACGCGTGTCGCTTCGCCGGCAGCGAACAAGCTGCGCGCAAGGTCACCCACGGCTTGCGGCGTGGTACGCTCCCCCATGCCGACGAGGACCGTTCCGCCACCGATCGGCATGACATCTCCGCCTTCCAGGCTGGTGCCAGTGCCCAGATCTGGTGAGACGAAAGGAATACCGCTGTCGCGGAAGCGGGGATGGAAGCGGTAGACGGCTTCGACATTGGCCGCTTCCGGGCGCCTGGCGGGCCAGTACATGGAATTGACGGAAACCGAGCCGTAGATCCAGCAGGAACTGTCGCGGGTGAAAAGCTGGTTCGGCAGCGGCGGCAGTACGAAATCCTGGGGGGCCAGCGTTCTTCCGGTCAAACCTTTGGGCTCGAAAGGAAGCTCCGCCCGGGCAATGCCGCCGACAAGGTAAGACGAGAGCAACTCTGGCGGCATCTCGTTGAGCCATCCGCGCATCTCGTCGACCATGTCGAGCCCGACGACGCCGGGATGTACGCGGCGGTCGAGAAGCCAGTCGCGGGCCTTGTTCAGGCTCATCGTCTCAGCCAGGAGTTGCCCGAAGGAATGCACCAGCACGCCGCGTTCACGCAACGCATCGACGAAGACATCGTGCTCCTGGCGAGCCCGCTTGACCCACAGCACATCGTCGAAAAGCAGCGCCTTGCAGTTCTCCGGTGTCAGCCTGCGCAGGCTGAGATCCGGGCGATGGACCATCACCTCGCGCAGACGGCCGACTTCGGAATGCACACCCAGGCTTGTCATCGCGCCGCTCCTCTCACAGCGGGCTGACGGCGCCGGTCCATATCTCGTAAACGGCGAGGATGGCGACAGCGATGAGGGTTGCGGCGAGGGCTGCTTCGGCAGGATGGAACACGCGCTGATCGGTTTCGCGGCGCGCCCACACGTAGAAGATGATGCCGGGCGCATAGAGGATCGCGCACATGAACAGGTATGCAGGTCCCGCTGCGTACACGAGCCACAAACCATAGACCGTTGCCAGCAACCCCGCGAAAAGCGGACCGGCGCGTTGTTCATTGCCCTCGTAGCTTTCTCCGGTCAGCGCGAGCTTGGCAGCGTAGGCTCCGGAAAAGATGTAGGGCACCAGAATTGCGGCCGACGCGATGTAGAACAGCGCTTGATAAGTGCTTTGTGCGAAAAGTGTGATCAGCAGGAACGCCTGCACGAGCAGATTGGTAATCAGAAGGGAGATCGAGGGCACGCCACGCTCGCTTTCCCGGCCGAAGAATTTCGGCATTGTCCCGTCCTTGGCGGCGACATGGGGAATTTCGGCTGCAAGCAACGTCCAGCTCAGGAAGGCGCCGACCACCGACACCACAAGCGCGATGTTGATGAGGATAGCGCCCCAGGGACCGACAACCGCCTCCAATACGCCCGCCATTGATGGGTTCTTCAGCGCGGAGAGTTCAGGTTGGCTGAGGATACCGAGCGACAGCAGCGACACCAGAGCGTAGAGCGCAAGGCAGGTGAAGAAACCGAGAATTGTCGCCATGGCAATGTCCTTGCGGCGCTCGGCCCGGCCGGAAAATACGCTGGCGCCTTCGATGCCGATGAACACCCACAGGGTCACCAGCATTGTGCTTTTCACCTGTGCGGTGATCGAGCCGAGACTGGCGTTGCCCAGACCGGTGAAGTCGAGGGACCAGACTTGCAGTTTGAAGGCGACGGCAACAACCCCTGCGAACAAGACGATCGGAGCGATCTTCGCCACCGTTACAATGAGGTTGATGATCGCCGCCTGCCGGATGCCGGCGAGAACCAGGATATGGATCAGCCACAAAAGGATCGATGCGCCGAGCACGGCCTGCCAGGTGTTTCCGTCGCCGAACGCCGGAAAGAAGTAGGACAGGGCGCTGAACACGATCACCGCGTAGGAGACGTTGCCGACCCAGGCACTGATCCAATAGCCCCACGCGCTGGTGAAGCCGATGAAGGGACCGAAGCCGGCCTTGGCGTAAGCGTAAGGCCCGGCGTCGAGCTCGGGCTTGCGGGTCGCAAGCGATTGATAGACGAAGACCAGCGCCAGCATGCCGACCGCGGTGATGGTCCAGCCAATCAGGATTGCGAGGGGACCAGCACCTGCCGCCATATTCTGCGGCAGGCTGAACACGCCGGAGCCGACCATCGAACCGATCACCAATGCGGTCAGGGAACCCAGTCGAAGTTTCGTTGGCGCCGCGGTCGCGACTTTGCGAACAGGGATGTTGAAATCAGCCGTAGTCATGATGCTCTCCCAAAATTGAAGGCTCTGATGGGTGGTAATGAAGCCGGGAAAAGAGCCGGCAGCCTTGACGCGGGTCAAATCGATTTTGGCAGCAAATGGTGATGTCGCGTCGCAGCTCGGATATCAGGATCGCTGGCCTAAAGCGCTCGCTCGCCGAGCGTGCGCATCTGTCGGATCCACTTCGCCCGCTTTGCATCGCCGGCGCCAGCGACCATGCCGAACAAGGTCTCGCGCACCGGACTGATGCCGACAAAATGCAGGATGCTTCGCCGCATGCCGGCGATGCCGTGTCCGAGGAACCATAGGCGGTAAAGAACAGAAGGCATGCCCATCGTCACCAGGACGCGCGCGGAGCGGCCGCGAAGCAGCGTCCTGGTGAACCCGCTGCCCTTGTTTGGGTACGCAAAGGCTGTTCCTGGTCGCATTACCTGCTCCAGAAATGCCTTGAGCATGGCCGGCATGGTTCCGAGCCACAGCGGGAAGACAAAGACAATGTGCTCGGCCCAGACGATCGCTTCGGTGGCATCCCTGAGGCTCTCCGGGATTACGCCGTGTTCGAAATCCCGCATCGTGCGCAGCATCGGAAAATCGATTGCTGCCAGATCGACCCGGCGGACGGCGTGTCCTGCCTGTTCCGCGCCCTCGCCGTAGGCCTTGGCAAGACCGCGGCAGAGTCGGTCCGGGGCGGGATCGGGGTGGCCGACTACGATGAGGACGCGTCGCGACATGGTTTACCTCCAGGGAGTTTGCCCCAAACGGGTCAAGGCCGTTCCACTTGTGCCACTTGGTAGGTGTGCATGGTGCCGTTGCGCGCGATCGACACATATTCGCCGGTCACGAACCGCTCATCGCCGAGATGAAAGCCGATCTCGTCGTCGCGATCGCCTTCGGCATAGTCGAAATACCATTGCCCGCCAGGCTTGCGCCTCAGCCGGCCGATCAGATCTTCCTCGCCATTGCGAAACCGGCGAACACGGCAAGAAGCCTTGTGCGATTTCCACTCTTTCGCATCGAGCCGGCCTTCGCCAGTCAATGGGGCGAGCACATCGTAGCCCTCCTCGCGATCACCTTCCGGATGGCCTTTTTCGCGGGCGAGCAGCAACCGAACATGGCGGAAGTTGGGGGTGAGGTCCTTCAAACTTGTCATGGCAAACTCCTTTCATGGAGTCCCATAGAACGGTGGACGGCCTTGGCCCTTGATCCGTATCAAAGGAGGCTCGACAACCGCGCTTCTATCAAGGGCTGACCAACAACATGGCGCCGTAGCCGGCGGTCGCGGCGACCAGGGTTGCGCCGGCCAGCGGCAACCAGAACCTGATTGGACCGGCAAACGCCGCCAGCGACAGCCGGCCGATCGCATTTGCCCCCAACGCCGGCCTGACCGATAGTGTCGACGGGGACCGACTGCTTGACCACCGCAACGCACTGAGCACCGAGATATCGACATCGAACATGCCTGCCAGCGCCGAACTTGCCAGCACGCCGCAGCCGCCGAAATGAGCTGCCAGCCCTCCATTGCGCGGCGACTTTCAAGCGGTGATCGTCGGCAAGCGGTCGCGAATCCACCTGACAATCTGGCCCGCTGTCATTGCGCCGGATGTGCGCGCGATTTCGCGCCCGCCATGAAAGAGGATCATGGTCGGGATGCTGCGAATTCCGAGCCTTGCGGCGACAGCCTGCTCATTTTCGGAATTGAGCTTGATCAGGCGAACATGCGGCTCGAGTTCAGTTGCCGCCGCTTCATAGGCCGGTGCCATCATCTTGCAGGGGCCGCACCAGGGTGCCCAGACGTCGACGACAACGGGCAGGCTGCCGCGCGCGATCTGACGATCGAAAGTCGCGGCGTCGACGTCTTCAGGGTGCCCCGAAAATAGCCTGGTCCCGCACTTTCCGCATTTCGCCTCCATTGCATTGCGGGCCGGCGGCAGGCGGTTGATCCCACCGCATTTGCCGCAAACCACCAGATTCTGCTGTGCCATGGCCATTCACCGATTTTGCTATCGTCCACTTTGCGCGCCCGAGATGTCCATCGCCAAGGGCGCGCAACGCATTCAGGATAACCGCTACGTCTATCCCCTCCTGAAGCAGCGCACCGGCAACGGGCAATTCCCAATCCGCGCAAATTCATCTCGGCCGCCCGTGCGGCGGCACACGTCACGCCGGTGATCGCGATCAAGTCGGGCCGGCACAACGCTCGATCTCCGTTGAGGTCGATCACCTTGCAGTCAGGAGGCTGTGCGCAGGGTTTCGAAGGTACCGCTATCGGAAAACCTTCTCAACTCCGAGACGATATCGGTAGGCCCCCGACCAGCGTCGACCTTTCGCCAGGTAGATTGAGTGGCATTTCGCTGCAATTGCCGCGAGAGGATATCGATGGTGGCGTCTGAAGGACCCCCCTTGCGCTCGCTGACCCGTTGCCAGAGAACAAGCGGATCGGCTTCCAGCCAGAATCCGGCGACAGCCACGCCCCTGTCACGTGCCGCCTTCTCGATACGGTCACGATCGGCAGGCCTGTCAAACACTGCATCAGCGACAACCGATCCACCCTCCGCGAGGATCAGGCCGGCCCGCCACGCCATTTCGCGGTAGACGCGGTCGGAGACCTCTGGTCGATAGGCTCTATCCGGCAGCCTGGTCTCGGCCGGCACTCCGTGCATGGCCTTGCGGATACGGTCGCTTTCGACAATGCGGGCGCCGGGCGGCGCGCCGACATGGGCGGCGAGCGCCTCCGCAACGGTCGTCTTGCCGGAACCGCTGAGGCCGCCGATGGCGACGAGCCGCGGCGGGGCTTCCTGGAGGAAGTTTCTGGCAAGGTCGAAATAGGATCTCGCCTCGGCAGTCAACGTGTCGGAATCGGCACTGCCTTCCTCGACTTGCGTCGCGGTGACATGGGCGCGCACGGCAGCCCGCACCGCCATGAAAAAAGGCAGCAGGATGAACCCGTCCTCGTCGTCAGCCTCATCGAGATAGCGGTTCATCACGAGATTGGCGAGCTGCGGAAAACCGCGATGCCAAAGGTCCATCAACAGGAAGGCAAGGTCGTAGAGGACGTCGACAGTTGCAATCTGGTCGTTGAATTCGATGCAATCGAAGAGGCGGGGCTCGCCGTCGAAAAGGCAGATGTTGCGCAGATGCAGATCGCCATGGCACCGGCGGATCTTACCTGCTGCTTCCCGGCGGTCGAGCAATCCGGAATGCCGGGCGAGGGCGGTGCGGAAGGCCTCGGCAAAAGTCTCGATCTCCGGTTTTGTGAAAACATGGCTGGTCGCAAAGCCGGCCTCATTGATGTCCAGCACACTCGCCAGATTGGATGAGCCGCTGCCATGGTGGATCGTCGGGGCGGTACGGTGGTAGCCGACGATCATGCGCGCAACCGCGGTCATCAGCGCCGGCGACAATTCTCCGGCGGTTGCCATACGATCGAGAAGCTTCGACTGGTCGAAGCGGACCATCTCGATCGCCGCATCGACCATTTGGCCGGTGCCATCGAAAGCCAGTTTGCCGTCGGCTTCGCGCGTAATGCGACGCACCCCCAGATACAGGCCGGGTGCGGTCTTCGCGTTGAGTTCCACCTCTTTCTCGCATGCGGCAAGCCTGAGCGCCGGCGCCGAGAAATCCACATAGGGCAGCTTGACCGCGCGTTTCATCTTGTAGGCCCGCCGGCCGATCAGAAAGATACGCGAGATATGGGTTTCGATCGCCTCGACCGGCTCGGTCGTGCCATATGAAGCAGGATCGAGCAGAAACGCGACAGCGGCTTGCTGGTTCTCAACGATCATGTCTGCCTCCTTGTGCCGGTGTCGCGCGCAAGCGTTTCCAATCCGGCGTGCTATTGCTGCAATGTCTGGACATAACCAGCCAGCTCATGAATCCGTTCCGTGGTGACGATCTCTCCAGCGTTTGGGCCGTATTTCCTGGCGTCATCGGGGAGGAATTGGCGACCCCAGACCGGCATGTCCCGATCGCCATGCTCCGGCACCATGGTGCGGCCATCGATCACCGCGAAAACGCGCCAGTAGGGGAACTCGCCGCCATTGTCTTTCGAAAGACGGGTGAGGTCAGCCGGGCGCTTCACCAATTCGTCGCCGAGCGGTCCATCGCCGCTGCCCTCGGGACCATGGCAGACGGCACATGAGTTCATGTATTCAGCCTCGCCATCGCCCAGTCCCTGGGCGGCGGCCGCATTCAAGGCCAAACCCGCGAGCGCCAGCGCGATCGAAAATTTCATCTGCGTTTCCCCGACTGATTGGCTGAAGCCTACAACCTTGGTTCGCGAGCACGTTGATGCGGATCAAGTGGCGCTGCACCAAAGATGTTTGATTCAGCGCAATGAACCCACCAGCCCTTCTCACTTCCGCTTGCGCAGCGATACGAGGAGTTTGCGGCGTCCGGACCGAGCCAGGGCGAGGGCGATCTGAAGCTCGCCGCTGAGCGGATTTTCGGGGGTGTCGCCAAGTCGAGGATCGACGTTCGGTCGCTGCCGGTCTTGATGGCGCGATAGCAAGTCAACGGCAGGAAGAAACGGGCCGGCGCCTTGCGCCGGCCGTTACATTTGTTGCAACGCATACATGGAACCACAAAACCCCCGGGTCTCTTCCGGCCACCAGGTGAAAAAATAAGCGGGAGAAAAACTGGGGGGCGCGGTCCGA
>NZ_JAMYLL010000044.1:0-46251 GCF_040318045.1 Mesorhizobium sp. M1338
CGCCTTCGTGATCCAGAACCAGCCGCACCGCACGGGCTCGGACCTCGGGAGAGAACTTGTTGGTCGTCTTGCTTGTCATGGCTCCACCTTCCCAGGAGTTGGAGCCTCCGATCAACCCGGGGCGGTTCAAACCGCCGGCATTCCGGTTGTCGAGCAAATCTGGAAGGTGCTCGGGACCTTCTTCTAGGTAACGGAGGATCTCAAAAGACGGCATACCTTTGCAACAACAGAAAAGGTTTCGTCGGAGTCTGTCCTGAACCACCACCTGGGCGACATCTCGAGCCCAGACTATCCGGCTCTAGCGTTACGGCGACCCAGCAGCAGAGCGATGCCCAACGCCGGAAGCGTCGCCGTCGCGACGGCGAAGAAGACGAATTGCAGCCCGGCCGACGCGGCGACCAAGCCGAGCGCCGGACTGCCGAATCCGAGCGCCACGTCGAGGAAGACGGTGTAGAGTCCCATGGCCAGGCCGCGGCTGCGTGGCGGAAGATGGCTTACGGCCTCGGCACCGAAACCGGGATAGACCAGCGAATAGCCGAGGCCAGTCAGGCTCGCTCCGATGGCGGCGAGAACGGGCCCGGGCGCAAGCCAGATCAGCATCAGCCCTGCCGCCTCGACCGCCACGAAGATCACGGCGACGCGCGCGCCCCCTAACCTGTCAGGCAGGTGGCCGAAGCACAGCCTTGCCGCGATCAGCGACGCGGCATAAGCGGTGAAGGGAAGCCAGACCGGCTGCCAGCCGCGTTCGGCAAAGAGCAGCGCGCCAAAGGACAGGATCGCGCCATAGCCAAGGCTGCTGAAAGCAGCTCCGACGCCGGGAAGCCAGATCGCTTGCGCCACGCTCATCCATGACTGTCGCGCGGCGCTTGCGGCGACGCTGGTGCCACGCATCGGCAGGATGGCAAGCAGCGTCGCAAGCGGCAGGACGATCGTCGCGACTGCAATCGCGGTGAAACCGCTCGCCGCATAAAGCGCAGATCCGACCGGCGCGCCTAGCGCGAGCGCCGCGAACATCGCCGTGCCCACCCAGGCTATGACCTTTCCGGAGTTCTGTCCGCCCGCGAGGGAGAGGCCCCAGGCGACACCGCCGGTGATGATGAAGCTCTCAGACGCGCCCAGTACCGCCCGGCCGGCGAAGAGCGCCGATGCGGACGCCACCGGCCGGTCGAGCAATGCCAGCGAGCCTAGGTAAATGAACCCCGCCAGGGCAGCGGCAATGAGGCCGACGATGACGGCCCGCTTGCCGCCGCGCCCATCGGCATAATTTCCAGCTCCAATGCGCGACAGCATCGAGGCGACGAACTGGCTGCCGGTCACCAACCCGACTGCGAAGGGGCCGAAGCCGAGCTGCTGGTGAAGATGCAGCGGCAGGACGGGTAGTGCCACGCCGATCAGCAGGAAGCCGGCGAAGACAGCCGCCATGATTGGCACCAGTTCCGACATCGCGCCATTTCGGTCTGAAGTCCGCGCCATTTGTGGCCACCGATAACACTTTGACAGCCAGCTGTTCCGATCAGTAACGTTCGTAGGTCACGCGCCAGCCCTCGGCCGGATTGTCCGGCGTGAGGACCAATTTGTTGTCCGAGACTTCGAATTTGCGCTTCATGCTCTTCCCGACAAGGTTGCGGACCAGGGAGGACTCGACCGTGATGACGAAGGTCTTGTCCTGGTCGTTGATGGCGACCGGCCCGTAATAGGCTTCGTAGCCATTCTTTGTGTAAGGCGTGTCTGGCGCCTTGGCGTCGGGGTTCTGGGCCTGCACCGAGAGAATGCCGGCCTCGGTGAAAATGACCTGACCGGAATACGGTACGGGCTTGAGATTTCCATCGGCGCCGGCCTCGAGCGACCCCATGCGCCATGCGCCGATGATCGGGGACTCTTGGGAGAGAGCCGGCGTGGCGACCGAAAGCGCAAGCGCCAGGGCGGCTATCTTCAATCTCATCGTCATATGCGTTGTTCCTTTTCTGATTTGTGGGCGCGAACAGGCCGTCCGCCCAATCTTCGCTCACACCGAAAGCATGACCTTGATGGCGCGCCGCTCGTCCATGGCGCGGTAGCCTTCAGCGACCTCGGCCAACGGCAGCTTGAGGTCGAAGACCTTGCCCGGCTTGATCCTGCCGTTGAGCACACGGTCCATAAGGTCGGGCAGGAAGCGGCGCACCGGCGCGGGGCCGCCGAGCATGCGCTTCTGGCCGAAGAACAGTTTTTGGCCGTCGAAGTTCACGCCGTGCGGTACGCCGACATAGCCGATGGTGCCGCCGGGGCGGGAGCAGGCCAGCGCCTGGTCGAAGGATTCTCCCGTGCCGACGCATTCCAGCACCGAGTCTGCGCCAACGCCCTTGGTGAGTTCCTTGATGCGCGCGACGCCTTCCACGCCGCGCTCAGCGACGATGTCGGTCGCGCCGAACTCACGGGCGAGTTTTTGTCGGCTGGCGTGCCGGCTCATGGCGATGATGCGCTCGGCGCCCATCTCCTTGGCCGCAAGCACGCCCATCAGGCCGACCGCACCGTCGCCGACCACCACCACCTTCGATCCTTCTCGGACCTCGGCCGCGTCGGCCGCATACCAGCCGGTGCCGAGCACATCGGACACAGCCAGCAGGTCAGGGATGAGTTCGGCCGGCGGCAACTCGGCGGTGGCGACCAGTGTGCCATCCGCCAAGGGCACGCGGGCGTAAGGCGCCTGCGCGCCCGACATGAACTCGCGCTGCACGCAGGACGACTGGAAGCCGAAGCGGCAATGCGGGCAGGTATTGTCGGAGAGGCAGAACGAGCCGACGACGAACTGGCCGGGACGGACCGTGCGCACCTCTGCGCCGATCTCGATGACGATGCCACAATATTCGTGGCCCATATGCATCGGGCCGTCGACCGGCTGCAATCCGCGATAGGGCCATAGGTCCGAGCCGCAGATGCAGCTTGCCGACAGCTTGATGATGGCGTCCGTTGGCCGCATGATTTTCGGATCGGCGATTTCCTCACAGCGGATGTCGCCCGGTTTGTGAAGGACGGTTGCAAGCATGTTGGTTCCTTTCGATTGGAGAAGATCAGGCGCCGTAGTCGGCGTCGCTGACCTGTTCCAGCCAGTCCACGACCTTGCCGTCCTTGACCTCCTGAAGGGCAATGTGGGTCATGGCGGTCTGAGGCGACGCGCCGTGCCGGTGCTTTTCGCCGGGCGCGAACCAAACGACGTCGCCCGGACGGATTTCCTCGACCGGGCCACCCTCGCGCTGCACGCGGCCTAAGCCTGAGACGACGATCAGCGTTTGGCCGAGCGGATGCGTGTGCCAGGCGGTGCGGGCGCCGGGCTCGAAGGTCACCTGTGCGCCTTGAACCCGCCCGGCGTCGAAGGGATTGAAGAGCGGATCGATCCGCACCGTTCCGGTGAACCAGTCAGGTGGTCCCTTGCCGGAAGGCCTGGTGCCGGCGCGAAGAATGTCCATGGTGATCTCCTTTGCGACCTCAAATGCGTTCGACGCGAAGCGGGAATTTGCCGCGAATGTGCAGGGCCTGCTCGCCCTCGTCGAAGCGGCCAAGCCTGATCAGCCCGGGGTGGCGATAGTCGGCGTGGAACATGGCCAGGTTGCCCCAAGGCATGAAATAGCACAGGTCATAGGGCTGCTCGTTGGCGAACGGACCGCTTCCCTCTTCAGTCAGCTTGCGCGGCAGATAGGCGATCTTCTCGTTATGCGCGTAGTCCTCGATCTCGAGATCGAGCGGCAGCATGGAGAAGAAGTCGCGCGCCGACGGATTGTCGTAGAGCGTGGCGGTCATGGTGCGGCCGTTGAAAACCATCCTGATCTTCATGTCGGTGGGCTCCTGGCTGACGGGAGATTGGCCTTCCTGGCTGGCGGCTGCGCGAGGGAGGGCCGCCAGCGCGAGCGCGACGCCGAGCAGCGTCCGGCGGCTGAGCGGCGCACGCCCGATGGTCATGGCAAAGACCTTCGGGCCATATGCGATGCGGCCAGGGCGGCGAGCGCCGATCCGCAGAGCAGCACCGCGCCTAAAGTGAACGCTCCCCACCAGCCGACCGTATCGAAGAGCGTGCCGCCGATGGCGGCACCGCCGGTGATGGCGAGCTGGATGACGGCTACCTGCAACCCGCCGCCGGCCTCCGCGTCGTCCGGCAACGTTCGGCTGAGCCACGTACCCCAACCGACGGGCGCGGCCGTGCCGAAGAAGCCCCAGGCAACCAGCAATAGTGTTGTGGGACCGGGGAGTGCACCGAGAGCGATGAGCGCAGCGGCCAGCGCAGCCATGACCAACGGGATGACGATGAGGATGCTGAACAGGCGCGTGCGCAAAAGCAGGCCGACGCACCATGTGCCGAGCACCCCCGCCAGCCCCATCGCCAGCAGGACCGCTGAGAGGGCAGCGATGTCGAGCTGAGTGACGCGCTCGAGAAAGGGCCGCAGATAGGTAAAGAGCGCAAACTGGCCCATGAACAGCATCATGATCGACGCCATGCCGGTGGCGACAGGAAGACGACCGAGCAGCGCCAGCGGATTGCCAGCACGCTTCCTCCGGCGCGGGGGCAGCGCCGGCAGGCTTGTCCACTGCCAGGCCAGCGCCAGAAGCCCAAACGGCACGACGAGGAAAAAAGCGCCGCGCCAGCCGACATAGGCGCCAAGAAAACTGCCCAGCGGCGCGGCGATGGTGGCCGCAATGGCATTGCCAGCGTTCAGCATGGCGAGACCCTTCTGAACCATGTCTTGCGGCACGAGGCGCATGACGATCGCGGTCGACATCGACCAGAACCCGCCGATCGCGATGCCGAGCAGCGCCCGGCCGACCATGAGGAACGCGTAGTTCGGCGCGAAGGTGACAGCCAAACCGGACACGATGAGGAGGAGGGTGAAGCCGGTCACGACCAGTCGGCGGTCGATGTGGCGCGTGAGGCCGGCGACCAGCAGGCTGGTCACGACGGCGAAAACGCCCGAAATCGAGATCGCCTGGCCCGCGCGGCCCTCGGTGATGCCAAGATCGGCCGCGAGCGGCGACAGCAGGCTGACCGGCATGAATTCAGACGCGAGGAGCACGAAAACACACAGCGCCATCGACAAGACCGCGCCCCATGCGGCGCGGTCTTCGACAAGCCTTGTGTCGTAAGTCGTTTCCATGATTGGCATCCTTGCAAGGCGACTGGGGCGGATCAGCCGCCCATCCCCGTCGCCATGCCGGAAGGTATTGCAGAGGAACCCATTCCATTAGACTGAGTAATTCGCATGGACTTATCTGCTTGTGATATAAATGCCAGACGGGAGGCCCTATGCAGCGCGATGGCATGAAGGATCTGCTCTGGTTCGTGGCGGTCGCGCGGGAGCGCAGCTTCACCAAGGCGGCGGCCAAGCTCGGTACCTCGCAGTCGACCCTGAGCTCGACAATCAAGGAGCTTGAAGCTCGTCTTGGCGTCCGCCTGCTGACACGTACGACGCGGAGCGTCGCTCCGACCGAGGCCGGCGAGCGGCTTTTCCAATCTCTTGTTCCCCGCTTCGAGGAAATCGAAGCCGACCTTGCAAGCCTGGTGGCCTTTCGCGACAAGCCCTCCGGAACGGTCCGCATCACGCTGTCCGACCATGCGCTCCAGACGACCGTCTGGCCGAAGCTGCAGCCCGTGCTCAGCGACTATCCTGACGTGCGCGTCGAGCTCTACAGCGACAACGGCTTGAAGAACATTGTGGAGGAGCGCTTCGATGCCGGCGTGCGGCTTGGTGAGAGCATCGACAGGGATATGATTGCAGTGCGGATCGGGCCGGATTGGAGGCTCGTGGCCGTGGCTTCGCCGGAGTACTTTTCCCGCCATCCGGTTCCGACCACACCCCAGGATCTGGTCGATCATGACTGCATTAATATGCGGCAGGCAACGTTCGGCGGATTATATGTCTGGGAATTCGCCAGGGATGGCCGCGACCTTCGTGTGCGGGTGGAAGGCCAACTCACCTTCAATTCGTCCATTCCCATGATCGAGGCTGCGATAAGCGGTTTCGGGATCGCCTATGTCCCGGAAAACCTCGTCAGCCACCACATCGCCAAGGGATGCCTTAGGCTCGTGCTTGACGACTGGAGTCCGCCATTTGCGGGCTATCACCTCTACTACCCGAGCAGGCGACAGCTCTCGCCTGCGATGGCGGTGATCGTGGAGGCGCTCCGCCATCGTATCTGACCCCTTTAGAAGCGTACTCTTTGAATGCTCGCCTATTCGCGCAGCAAGGGTCACCAGAGGCGCATCAAGCGAGCTTTTCCAGCGTGATTGGAAGGCTTCGAATGCGTTTGCCGGTCGCGTGGAAGACGGCATTCCCGATCGCTGGGGCGACCCCTACGACACCGATCTCGCCGACTCCTTTGCCCCCCAGAGCAGTTGCCTGCATGTCCGGAATACCAACCGAAATCACTTGGATGTCGGGCACATCGGCGTTGACCGGGACGGCATAGTCGGCAAAATTCGCGTTGATGGTGCGTCCGTCCCGCTGGTCGACGTAACCCTCTTCCAGGAGAGCTTGCCCGAGACCCATCACCATACCGCTGATCCACTGGCTTTCGGCAAGCTTCGGATTGAAGATCCTGCCGCTGTCGAATGCCGAGACCATGCGCTTGACACGGATCGTGCCAAAATCCTCATCGATGCGAACTTCCACGAAATGCGCACACCAGCTATGGGCCGAGACGCCTCCTTCCACGGCGCCCTTCAACTGGGCGAAACTGCGGTCGGCCCGATTCTTCATCTCTTCGGTGGCGCCTGGAGCAAAGGTGTTACCCTCGATTTCCAGTTTGTCTTTCCCCACTGCCTTTAACAGGTCCGCAATGCTGATGCCGCCGTTCGGTCGGCGGGTCGGCCGCACCGATCCGGTTTCGAAAGTCAGATCGGTCGCCTTCGCCGCTGCCATCGGCGACTTCGGATCGGATGCGGCAAGCGCCAGCAAGGCATCCCGTGCATTCCTGGCCGCCTTGTCCACCGCTCCCGTCAGGTTGTTGGCCTGCTGGGAGCCGCCAGCGAGCGCCGATCTGGGGAGGATGGTATCGCCCAGCCGCACCGTCACGGTCTCGACGGGAACACCCAGAGCGTCGGCCGCGGTCTGGGCGAGAATGGTATAGGTTCCCGTTCCCATGTCGGTGCCTGCGCTGAGGACTTCGATCTGTCCACTGGCATGGAGTACGATCTTGGCTTCGCTCGCGGTACGGATCATGGGGTATGACCCAGCGGCCATTCCATAACCGATCAACTCGCGGCCTTCGCGCATCGAGCGAGGGGCCGGGTTCCGGTTCCACCAGCCGAAGGCTTCCGCGCCGACGGCATAGGCTTCGCGTAACTGTCGAGTGCTCCACTTCATCCCGTTGCTGGGATCGATCTCCGCCCAGTTGGCAAGGCGCAGCGTGATCGGATCCATGTTGAGCGCGTAGGCCAGCTCGTCGATCGCACTTTCCAGAGCATAGGCACTGGGGTTTTCGCCGGGGCCCCGTTTCCAGCCAGGCTGGACCGTATTGACCGGCACGACGTAGAGACGTGACGAGAAGTTCGGCGTCGCATACATGATTTTCGTCACATTGTTGCAAGCCTCGACATGGACTTCGTCGATCGCCGTCTCGTTCCAGCTCTCATGGACGATCGAGTTTATCTTTCCGTCCTTCGAGGCGCCGATCGACAGGGTCTGACGAGTTGCCGGTCGGCCGCCAAGGCCGGTGAAGGTCTGCGGTCTATTGAGAGAAACCTTGACGGGCCTGCTGAGCCTTCGTGAGGCCGCGCAAGCCAGCCCCACATGTGGATGTGCCCCGATCTTGGAGCCGAACCCACCGCCGACGTAAGGCGAGATCACCCGCACATTCTCGATGTCGATACCGAGCCATTCCGACACGACGCTTCGTGCCCCGCCAACCCACTGGCTGGGCTCCCAGACGGTGATTTTCCCGTTCTCCCAGGAAGCGATGCAGGCATGCGGCTCCATCGGCACGTTGTATTCCCGTGACGTCGTGTAAGTGACGTCAACCTTGACCTCCGCATTGGCCAGGGCTGTCGCCGCATCGCCCCAGGCAGCACCCATGGGATCGATGAGCTGCGCTTTTGCCTTGGGATCCTTGATGTCGAGGATAGGGTCGCCGCCCGCATATTCGACCTTGAGAAGGCTTGCCGCTTCCGTTGCCTGTTCAAAGGTTTCAGCGACCACGAGCGCGATATGCATGCCGTTGAAACGGACCACATCGTCCTGAATTGGGGTAAATTCCTCGGTGGCTCCGCCGCCCTTGCTGTAGACCGTCGGCTTGTTAATCTTCAGCGAGTTTTGCGCGGTATAAACGTCCAGGACACCCGGTAGAGCCTTGGCGGCCGACGTATCGATGTTGACGATACGCCCTGCCGGCCGCGTCGATTGGACAGTAACGCCGTAGGCCAGGTTCTCCAGCTTCTGCTCGATCGCATAGCGGGCCTGCCCGGTGACTTTCAACGGGCCTTCGGCGCGGGAAAGTCGGGCACCGAGAGCTGGCGCCTTGGCGGGGGCGGTCTCAGCCGCGAAGGCTTTTGGCGAGAGATCGACAGCGGCGCCGGCGACAGCGGCTACGCCGGCGCCGAGCTTCATGACGGTGCGGCGGTTGAGTCCGAACGCGTTACCATGTGTCATGCGATATCTCCTACCGTCATCAGGGCACGTGCCACGACCTTCGGTGCCAGCTCGATCTTGAATGCGTTGTGTCCGCTCGACTTCGCGCCGTCGCCGGCGGCTGCCGCGGCGCTACGAAGCGTCGCCTCGTCGAGCGTCTTTCCCTTGAGCAAATTTTCGACGGCGCGCAGGCGCCAAGGTTTGGTGGCGAGGCCGCCGACCGCAATGCGTACGTCGCGAATTGTCTTGCCATCGGCTTCCAATTCGATCCCGACAGCGGCGCTGGCCGCGGCGAACTCGTACGACGCACGATCGCGGACCTTGAGATAATGCGAGCGTTCCAGGGCTGCCGAACGCGGGATCTCGATCCCGACTATCATCTCGCCGGGCGACAGCTCATGCTCGATATGGGGGGTATCGCCCGGGAGCAGGAAGAATTCGTCGACGGGAATTTTGCGTTCGGAAGCTCCCCGGACGATGACCGTGGCGTCGAATGCCACCAGGGAAACCGCAAAATCTCCGGGGTAGATCGCTATGCAAGCGTCGCTCGTGCCGAGCACCGCGTGGTTGCGGTTGACGCCGTCAAGGGCGGCGCATCCGGAACCGGGATTGCGCTTGTTGCAGTTCGAGTAAGCGCCCGGGTCCCGGAAGTACGTGCAACGGGTTCGCTGCATCAAGTTTCCACCGATGGACGCCATGTTGCGCAGCTGTGCCGAGGCAGCGCGCCATAGGCTTTCGGAAAGCGCCGGCGCAGCCTGCTTGATATCGGCGTGGTCGGCGACCTTGCTCATCTTGGCGAGCGCACCGATGCGAATGACATCCGCGGATACCTCGATTGTGTCGAGCCCGGAAAGGCGCGTGATGTCCACCACGCGCGCGGGGCGCTCGACATTCAGCTTCATGAGGTCAAGAAGCGTGGTGCCCCCGGCGAGAAATCGTGTCTCTGGCCTGGCAGCCTCTGCCGCCGCCGTCGCGGCATCGTCGGCGCGGAGATACTCGAAAGTTCTCATAGTGCTGCCTCCTTCTTGAGGCGGCTCGCGGCATCGCGCACCGCGGCGACGATATGGGGGTAAGCGCCGCACCGGCAGATATTGCCGCTCATGTATTCGCGGATGTCCTCGTCCGTACCGGCGTGGCCCTCACGAATGCAGGCAACGGCGGACATGATCTGACCCGGAGTACAATAACCGCACTGGAATGCATCGTGTTCGATAAACGCGGTCTGGACTGCGTGCATCACCCCGTCGGCAGCCTTGAGGCCCTCGATCGTCGTGACCTGGCGGCCTTCGACCTGGGCCGTCAGGGTTAGACAGCTCAATACCCGCTCACCGTCGACGTGGACAGTGCAGGCGCCGCACTGTCCATGATCGCAGCCTTTTTTCGTGCCGGGCAGGTTGGCATGCTCGCGTAGTGCGTCCAGCAGGGTCACCCGTGCATCAAGATTAAACTGGTGGCGGCGGCTGTTGATGTCCAAGGCTAGCTGTCGGGGCTCTGACATGTCGTCTCCTCGAGTGGCGGGCGGGGATTGGGACTTCTCGCGAAGTCGACCGGACCGACGAAGCCTGCGGCATCAGTCGGAAAGGAGCGTCTATTCCGAAGGCCTGTCGTTGGCCGGTTGCCTAAGCAACCCTCAGGAGAGCACGGACGCGACATTCGAATTAGCCCTCAAAATTCGCATGAGCCTATCAATGGCACTCATAAATTGGCCTGCGACAACGGCAGTGCCGGATGCGACGTTCAGCTGTCGAAGGCCAGTGAGCTGGATAGCTCCTCATGGGCATCGACCTGTTGCTGCAGCAGAGCGAGTTTCTGCCTGACCATGCCAAGCGCATCGGCGCCAGCGATGAACCGACGGGGCAGCTCCGGCTTGTCGACCAGAGTGATCAACGCCTGCGCGAGTTTGGCCGGGTCGCCGACTTGCTGACCGTTCGCGGCTTTCCAGCCAGTTATCTGCTGGGCGCGACGTTCGCTGTAATCACTAACGGAAGACGGAGCATATTGAGTGGATTCGTCCGTCAGCAGCTCTGTGCGGAAAAACCCGGGGTTCACGATCATCGTTTCAATGCCGAACGGCGCCACCTCGGCTTGCAGCGACTCGATCCAGCCATCCACGCCGAATTTTGCCGCGGCGTACGCAGAACAGAACTCGAAGCCGACCAGGCCTGCCGTCGATGAGATTGCGATGACCTTGCCAGAACCCTGCGCGCGCATCACCGGCAGGACTGCACGGGTGACATTCATGGCACCAGTCAGGGTGGAGGCGAGTTGAAGTTCGATATGGGCCGGAGTCAGGTCCTCGAAATAACCCGCATAGAAGCCCGCGGCATTGTTGACGAGCACGTCGAGGCGACCAAAGCGGTCCAGGGTTGCCTTCACCGCAGCGTCGGCGTCGGCCGGCTTGGTCACGTCCAACGTGACGACCAAAAGATTGTCCGACCGCCCGATCGCCTTGGCGACCCGATCGGGGTTACGACCGGTCGCAACGACCTTATCGCCGATGGCCAACACCGCCTTGGCAAAGTCGAGGCCCATGCCTCGCCCAGCGCCGGTAATCATCCATACTCTATTCATAGCCGTATCCTTCCTAGCCAGTATCTTTTCAGTTTACGCAGCGTTGGCTTTTGGGACGTCCGTCTCAGCGGTGATCTTGAACCACCCGGTGGCGGACTGAATCACACCCCATAGTTTCGCTGGAATATCGATACCTGGAACGCTCGACGGCCGGATTTCGGTCTCGATCAAATGCTCGCGGCCGCTCTTTGCTAGCTCGACCCACTCCGGGTTCATCACCAGTCCCTGCCCAACCGCGACGAGCGTGAGGCCTCTGTGCAGGGCGAGTTCGGCCTGAAAAGGCGTCCTGACCTGGCCCGCGGCAACGACCGAGACCCGCCCGCTGGCTCGGCGCGTGATCAGGCCAGCGATGGTGTCGCCCTCGGGCGCCCCCAATAGGCTTTGCCTCGAGAACGCTCGTCAGCGATGCGTGGAGGTAGTCCACACCTTCATCGATAAGACATTCAATCAGCTCGTACGTGTCAGCGATACGCAAGCCACCTGACTCGGGTTCCTCGGGTGACACCCGGTAGCCCACGAGGAAGGGGCGGTTCGCGTGTGCCGCGACCACTCGCTTTACCTCACGCACCACGGCAATTGGGAAACGCATCCGATTTTCGAGCGTGCCGCCCCATTCGTCGCCACGCTGATTGTAGAGAGGCGAGAAGAAGTTCTGGATCAGAAATCCGTGAGCACCATGCAGTTCGATGCCATCGAAGCCTGCCTCAATGGCCCGTCGTGTCGCCTCGCCAAAAGCGGTAATGATCGCGAGGATTTCGTCATTCGTCAGTGCACGTGTCTTCACACCGCCCGGATTGAAGGGGCCGGGCTGGACTTCGAGCGCACTGGCGCTGACGACGTCGCCGCCGGGTATAAGCGCCGGCACGGCCTTGTTCCCGGCGTGGAAGATTTGCAGGACGGCCTTGGCCCCGCCGCTTTTGGCCGCTGACGCCAACCGGGAGAGGCTTGGGGTGAAACGGTCGTCGTAGGAGGCGAATTCGCCCGCAAAGCCGATGCCGTCGGGCAAGACATGGGTGCAGCCTGTGAGCACAAGTCCGACGCCAGTTGCCCGACGTCGGTAGTAGGTGATCTCCGCGTCAGAGACCGTTCCGTCGTCGTTGGCCGACCAGGTGGTCATCGGCGCCATGACAATCCTGTTGTCGACGCTTAACCCGTTCGGAAATTGGAACGACTGGAATATCTGTCGTGAGGTGTCCACAGCGTTTCCCTTCGACGCGCGTTTCGTTGTCTCTGAGGGTGAAATAGCGAATAGGACTCGATATGATTAGCCGCTATAATCTGCATGAAGTTAGAAATGGGATTGATAAATGAGGCGCGGAGATTTCAGCGAGCTGGCAGTCTTCATCGCCGTAGCAGAGGCAGGCAGCTTCACACGCGCCGCAGCAAAGCTCGGTCTATCGCAGTCGGCGCTCAGTTACGCTGTCAGGACGCTGGAACAGCGCCTGGGAGTCCGGCTGATCTCACGCACCACACGCAGCCTGTCCGTGACGGAAGCTGGCGAGCGCTTGCTGCGAAGCCTGCGACCGGCCTTCGATCACATCGAAAGCGAGATCGCCGCCGTCACCGCCCTGCGCGACAAGCCCACTGGCCTCATTCGCCTGACGACATTCCGGTATGCTGCCAAGTCAGTACTGTGGCCGGTCATCGCCAGACTCCTTCTGGAGTATCCGGATATCGAAGTGGAATTGAGCCTGGACGAGGGTCTGGTTGACATCGTTGCAAGCAGATTCGACGCTGGTATCCGGATCGGTGAGCAGGTCCAGAAAGACATGGTGGCAATTAGGATCGGCCCGGACCTGCGCATGGCGGTGGTCGGATCACCGTCGTATTTTGCAAACCGAACGGTTCCAAGGACACCGCGCGAACTTGGGGAACACAGAGGCATCAGCTACCGTCAGAAGACCGGCGGCGGGCTCTTTGCCTGGGAGTTCGAGAAAGACGGGGAGGAACTTGAAGTCAGGATGAATGGCCCGCTCGTCATCAATGACGGTGAAATGCTCGAAGCTGCGGCCCTTGACGGGCTCGGTTTAGCATACACGTTTGAAAGCCAGGTTGCTCCGTTCATCGCAGACGGACGCCTTATCCGGGTACTAGAAGACTGGTGCCAACCCTTCTCAGGCTATCACCTCTATTACCCCAGCCGACGCCAACACACCGCAGCCTTCGCTCTACTTGTCGAGGCACTCCGTCTCATGGCGTGACAGGTGGCAGAACCGCATTCAAACATGCCGCTCTACCTTGGCATCGTATGAGTTATCCTTCCCTCATATGCACAACCCCGCGGGACGTCGACAATCGGGTTCCCGCTCAGGCAGAATAGGTGCGCGCCCTGGCAACTCGCCCTGGAAAAGTCTCAACTTACCCTGACGGACTGCGTCGCGGTGAATGTCCGATTCCAGGATTCAGAGCCTAAAGCCGTCATTCCGCTTCCCGCCTCAAGGCTGCCGAACGGCACCGCATGTCGGCCGTGAGGTCAGCTTTGCGACCGCCTGACCGCGCGATAGCTAGTGTCCCGGGTGTTTGACCTTCTTGTGAAATCGCGCACAAGCCAGGATCGCCAACGGTTCCACTCATGCTTGATCCCCTTCGTGGCCACGTTCTTTACGAAGTCTAATTGCCGCAGAAAAGACATTGCGCTTAGCATCCGCATCATGAGCTTGCCGGCCGCCTCGAACGCTGCACGCTACGAGGACTATTCAGCCCTCTGAATGTCTCCGCCCATGCCGACATGGAGATTCGATTCGAACATTGACGCGAGAGGTGATAGTCTCAGCTCGGATCCCGAAAGAGGGAAGATGCGCGCCATTGCATTATTTGCCGCCGTCTTGGTGGCTACGCCCTCGACGGCGGCGGAGCAACTAATCTTTTACACAGCCAGTTTTCCAGATGCCACGTCGGTCCAGCTCAGCGTGTTGAACAACAGTGTCTCGCTATATGGGGACTATGACTTTGACGTCGCTATTGGCCTGGTCGAGACGGACGCGAACGGCGCCATCAGGTACGAAGATACCGGCAGGCATCGTGCACGAGTTCGCTGTAACTTTCCGGCATATGTGAGCGTAGGTGCGCGAAAATATCCCATAGAGATGCCCCTGAGCCGCTCCGCACATGACGATTGGAAAGAAAATCTCTGGATGATTTTCTGCCCGGCACCTTCATCCTGACTTCCGTGCCCATAGCATTGCTCGACCGGGTCACTTGATACCGGCGACCGTGATGCGTCCATTGACGCGGTCGGCTGGGAACTCGATCGCCTGACCCGTTTTGAACTTATCGATATCGAGCATGCCCTCCTCCGCGACGACGAACATCATCGTCATCGCCGGCGTGTCGAGATTTAGTCAGCGGCCACGTTTGATCGTCTGCTTGCTATTCTGCTTGGAGAACACGAGCACGAGCGTCGAGAGTGTCTTTCTCTATAGTGTCATGATTGGTAGTCAGTTGGCGACGGCGATGCTGCCCTTCATGCCAGAATCGTAGTGACCCGGGACCAAGGCAGAGGAAACCGAATTCGCCGGCATTGGCGGATGTCCAGATAATCTCGCCTCTGACACCAGGCGCCAGCCGGATCTTGGGATCGGCGTGCTTGTGTATGGCTGGTGGCCACTTGCGAGTGGTCGTTATACCTCGCTGCAGACCTCCTGAATCAAAAATGGAATAGCGGAGGACTGCCGCACCCGGGTGCGGCAATCTCTCAGAACCCAAGCAGGCGCGACAGTGGATTCCCTTTTTTCATGAGATCTGGCTGAACGCGCGCTCTTCCCCTTGAAGCCGCATTGGACGCATGCATCGACATAAGAAAACGGCGACTGCCGTTCAACGCGTGACATTTCACAGCTGATTTTCCCGATTCGGCTTCAACCGCGGCCACGCATGAGAATCACAAAAATGTAAATCCGAGGGAAGGTGCCCGTGAATTCGACCCGGTAGCCTGTTGTTGCTGGGTGTTCGAACGCTCACTTTTGACAAAAGGACTGAACCATGAAGCACACCATCGGATATGCATTGATTGTCTTAGCGGCAATGACCGGTGTCGCCAACAGCGGCACGAACTCGACAAGCCCCCGCATCGGCGAGGTCCTGCACGGCCATAGATCGACGGGCGAAACCCCGAAATCGGCATCCAACTCCGACATATCTTCCCAAGTGCTCGACAATGGCGATATCGAGAAAACCGATTCCCCCTATAACCGAGTCGAAGCTGTGAGCCCCTCCTCATCGTGGCAGGGCGGGAGCCCTCGCCAGCGCGCCGGCTGGGCGGGCCGCTAGCAGGACCGACACCGCAGCTTCCCATCTTCCCACGGAGCCGTGCAGGGCAAACCGGCCGGCAGCTCTGCCGGCTGGTTTGCACTTCGGCTGCTTCGCCAACGAAACCTATACAGCACAGCACACCGCACCAAGGAAACCTACTCGTAGGTGAGGACTATTCGAAGACGGGTGGTGGCGCAATCAACGCGTCACGGTGCCGCTCTCACCCGCCATACTGTCATAGGTCGTGAAGTGGTCGCAGCGCCACCGCGCGACGAGTAGTGTTTGATTTGAGTATAGGCGCGCAACGTGCCGAGCTCGGTCTGTGAGCATGCATCCGTCTAAGAACGGCCAACGACGTCGGAGCTGAGGTTTTCGCCGGCGATATCGTATCGGACATAACTGCTGATGCGCAGGCCGGTCCGTTACCCAGAAATATAGAAAAAGCCAGTGCCGTCGGCAGCCCATTCACCGGCCCATGCCGGACAACGGGGCGACCAAGAGCGCCGGCTAAACCACGCCATCGTGGCGGGTTAGCGAACTCTGGTCTGGTCGACAGCGCTATTGAATATTTGTAATTTCGTCTCAAGCGATATGAACCATCCGTCTACGCGTGACTGACCTCAAATTATAGTTTACGCGGGAACTCTGTTTCCACGATTAAGCCGGGCCTATTGTCCTTCAGGGAAATTGTCGCGCCATGAATGTCCGATATCGCCTTGACCAGGCTGAGGCCGAGCCCTGTCCCTTCGGTTGTCCGGCTTTTTTCCAGGCGATAGAAGCGTTTGAACACCTTCTGCCGCTCCGTCGCCGCGATGCCCGGCCCGTTGTCGCTGACGACGATTGCGCAGCGGTTCGCCTGCGTCGTGACACCGATCGCGATCCGAGACCCTCGTTGTGTGTGGCGCATTGCATTGACGACAAGGTTCACGCACATCTGCTTCAGCAGATCGGCATCGCCCCATATGAATGAGACCGTGTTTCGGCTGTCATTGGACAGAACCAGCGAGCGCTCGGCGTCCTCCACGATGTGACTATAGATATCGTAGATTTCGGCGACCAGTTCCGAAAGGTTCACCTTCGCAAATCGCGAACGGCGTGCGCCGGACTCGATCTGCGATATGCGCAGCAAGCCCTCGAACGTGCCGGCTATATGCGAGACTTCGCTCATCGCTTTTTCGATGAGGGACCTCGTGGCCGTTTGGTCTTTGCTTTCGGAAGCGGCCTCAAGCGTTAGAAACAGCCGGCCGACCGGCGTCTTGAGATCGTGCGCGATGTCGGTCGTTACCTGCGTCATCGCCGCGACACTAGCCTGTAGCTGTGCCAGCGCGACATTGACCTCAGTCGCCAGCACGTCGATGTCATCGCTGCGCAAGGAGACCGGCAAGCGGGTAGCGAGATCGCCGGCGCCAACGGACTGCATCGCATCCGAGAGTCTAGCGATACGCCGTCGCGTGCGGAACGCCAAAACTGCGCCCGTACCGAGACCTCCAGCAAGCACGATCGCCGTTCCCCAGCCGAAGCTGACAAGCGCGATGCTGCGCAGGCGATTGGTGTCGTCATAGCTTACGCCGACGGTCAGGTCGTAGCCGTCTAGGTTCTTCCGGTAGAGCCTGTAGTTATTGGGCGCCGCCTCGTGGCTTGTCGGTGCGCGCGTGGAAAATCCCGGCGGCACGGCGGAAATATCAATGTTGCCAGCCAAGAAGTCGCCGTCGGGATCCTTCAGTGCGTAAAGCGTCTCCTGTCCCCTGATTGCCGGACCATGGCTTCGGATCATCACGGCAGCGCCGTCGACACCATTCGCCTCATAGGCGGAAGAAATCTCCCGGAACCGTTCCATCACATTGGAATCCAGCCGCTCGTAAAGGTAGGCGGCGACCATGTTGTAAGCGACGAAATTGGCTCCCAGGAACGAGAGCAGAAACAGGGAGATGTAGAACGCGGCAAGTCGGATTGACGCACTTCCAGCGATACTAGCGTTGGCCATTAATGGTGTAGCCGGTGTTGCGTGTATTACGCAGGAGCGGAACATCGAATGGTTTGTCGATCTTCGCCCGCAGTCGGCTGATATGGGTTTCCACCACGGTGCTTTGCGGGTCGAAGTTGAAGTTCCAGATCCGCTCAAGGAGCATGGTCTTCGTCAGTATACGGCCCTCGTTACGCATCAGGAGTTCAAGCAGCGCGAATTCCCGAGGAAGCAATTCGATCGTCGTTCCGCCGCGGGTGGCGAGGCGGCTGATGAGATCTAGTTCCAGGTCAGCTACCTTCAGCTTTGCCTTTTCGGCGGTGATCGGAGGACGCCTTTGCAGAGCATTGACCCGAGCCAGAAGCTCGGAGAATGCAAAGGGCTTGATCAAGTAATCGTCCGCACCTGCCTCCAAGCCTTCAACTCGATCGTCAACACCGCCCACCGCCGTCAGGAAGATCACTGGCACCTTTCCGCCGGCGCCTCGAAGACCTCGCACAAGCGACAAGCCATCGAGGCCTGGCAGCACCCGATCCACAATTGCGACGTCATAGGGATCGCGTAGTCCGACAAGCAAAGCATCGCGCCCGTCTGTCAGGGCATCGACCACATGGCCGGAAGAGCTCAATCCATTTTCGATGTAACGGCTGATTTGTTCGTCGTCTTCGACTAGGAGAATTTTCATAATAGCAATCTCTCATCTGGCTTGGCGCGCCAAGCGTTGATGACCTTTCCAGTTTGCTTCTGTCAGCGATGCGGACGAAGCGATGTCTCAGTGAGGCCTTGCCCGGCGGGGTTTTCGCTCGGTGCCATTAGTCGGTGACGCAGCTTTTCAATCAGCCAGGGTACTGGGTTTTGATGTCTCAACATCCATAGACTGAATCGACAACACGGTTCGCAAGCGAAGGCGCCTTGCAACTTTCACGATTGTATCGTCATTTTGGCGTATCCCTTCATTGTGCCGCAAGTCGAGCATAAGGCGGATCCGCGGCGCTCATCACCTCAAGCGATCACGCCGTGATCGCTTCTGAGAGCAGCCAGTGGGCCGCGGATTGGTTTTCAACCCGCGGCGCTGGTCCCGGATCACTTGATGCCGGTGACCGTGATACGTCCGTTGACGCGGTCGGCTGTGAACTCGATCGCCTGACCCGTTTTGACCTTACCGAGCAGGCCCTGCTCCGCGACGACGAACACCATCGTCATCGCGGGCATGTCGAGATTGGTCAGCGGCCCATGCTTGATCGTCAGCTTCTGCTGTTTGGCGTCGACCTTGATGACTTCGCCCTTCACGTATTCCTGCGCAAGCGCGCTCTCGCCGATGCCGAGAACGAGCGCGAGTGTCGAGAGTGTCTTTACCAATAGTGTCATGATTGCCTCCTTTGCATTGGGTCAGTTGGCGACGTTGATGTCGCCCTTCATGCCGGAATCGTAGTGACCCGGGACCAAGCAGCCGAAACCGAAGTCGCCAGCATTGGCGAACGTCCAGATGATTTCGCCTCTGGCGCCGGGCGCCAGCCGGATCGCATTGGGATCGGCGTGCTCCATGTCGGGGAACTTCTCCATCAGCGCCTTGTGCTCCCTGATCCCCTCATGGACGTCCATGACGAACTCGTGGTCGACTTGGCCCTTGTTGACGAATTTCAGGCGAACGGTCTCGCCCTTCTTCACCCTAAGGACGGCCGGCTGGAACAACATTTTTCCGTCGTCCTTCTCAGACATCGAGATGTTGATAGTCCGCTTTGCCTTGCCGGCCTCGCCTGGATTGCCGATCGGCATGGTGGCGGCTTTGTCGCCATGGCCTCCGGCGTGGGTTCCACTGGCATGAGCCGCTCCGGAACTGAGCGCCGTCAAAACGGCCGCTGCGATGATATGTTTCATGCTGTACTTTCTCTCATTGTTGAGGTTGAGGGGTTTCGGTCTGTCATCCCTGTTTGCCGTGACCGCCGTGCGCTGCCGGGGCCATCGTTTTTGCGTCGCCTGATTTCGTGGGAGCGGGGACATCACCCTTCCACTCGTAGGCCACGGTTCCCGCCGGGTGCTGGTACCAGCCAGGATCGGCGTAGTCGTCCGAGGCGAGCCCCTCGCGAACCTTCACGACCGAGAACATGGAGCCCATCTCGATGGGACCGAATTGCCCCCAGCCATCCATCATCTTGATGGTGTTGTCGGGCAGCGGCATTTCCATTTCGCCCATGTCGGCCATCCCGCGATTGCCCATCGGCATGTAGTCGGGCTGAATTTTTCGGATCTTCTCGGTAACCCTTGTCTTGTCGACGCCGATGAACGTTGGCACATCGTGTCCCATGGCGTTCATCGTGTGGTGCGATTTGTGGCAGTGGATGGCCCAGTCGCCCTCATATTTAGCTTCGAACTCGTAGGCCCGCATGGCGCCCACAGGAATGTCGATCGATACTTCCGGCCAGCGAGCCTCTGGGCGTGTCCAACCCCCGTCGGTGCAGGTCACCTCGAAATCGTAGCCATGCATGTGGATCGGATGATTGGTCATGGTCAGGTTGCCGACACGGACCCGCACTTTGTCGTTCTTGGACACGACAAGGTGGCTGATGCCGGGGAATAGGCGACTGTTCCAACACCACAGGTTGAAATCGGTCATAGTCATGATTTTCGGAACGTAAGATCCGGGCTCGATGTCGTAGGCGTTCAGCAGGAACACGAAGTCACGGTCCACCCGCATGAACTTCGGGTCCTTCGGATGGATGACGAAGAAGCCCATCATGCCCATCGCCATCTGCACCATTTCATCGGCGTGCGGGTGGTACATGAAGGTGCCGCTCTTCACGAGGTCGAACTCGTAGACGAAGGTCTTGCCGGGCGGGATTCCCGGCTGGGTAAGACCGGTCACGCCATCCATGCCACTGGGCAGGATCATGCCGTGCCAGTGCACGGTGGTATGCTCCGGCAGCTTGTTCGTCACAAAGATGCGGACGCGGTCGCCTTCGACCGCCTCGATGGTCGGCCCGGGGGACTGACCGTTGTAGCCCCAGAGATAGGCGGTCATTCCGGGCGCCAGTTCCCGCTCGACCGCCTCGGCGACAAGGTGGAATTCCTTCACGCCATTGTTCATGCGGTGGGGCAGCGTCCAACCGTTGAGCGTCACAACCGGCTGGTAGTCCGGGCCGCTCGTCGGAAATATCGGTGGCTGCATGTCCGGCGATTCCATGACAGCTGCCTCCGGCAAGCCCATCGCCGAGGTCTTGGTCCATGCCGTGGCACCGGCGAGCAGGGCTCCGGCGCCGAGTAACTGACGTCTTGAAAGCATTTTCTTCTCCTGAGTTCAGTGGCCTTCGGCGCCCGCTTCGGCTGCGGCCGGAGCGTCGCCGCCGCCGGGCGAGTTTGCGCCACCACCGTGGATGGCGGTTCCGAGATTGACGTCGGCCAGCCAGAAATTGCGCTTGGCGTTGAGGGAAACCATGATCGAACTGATTTTCGCGCGGGTGTCCGCCAGCAGCTCGAACGTGTTGGTGATCATGCCGTTGTAGGTGAGGACCGACTCCGCCTCGATCTTTGTTCGCAGCGGCACAACACTGTTCCGATAGTGCCGAGCAATGTCATAGGTCGAACGGTAGGTGTCATAGGCGGACCTCGCCTCGGAGCGGACGTTAACCGCCTTTTCCGCCATCCGATTGGCGGCTTGCATATAGGCAAGCTCGGCCTTGCGCATGCGTGCCTTGCCGGTATCGAAAATCGGGATGACGAACTCCGCCTCCAGGGTGGGTGCGACACTCGTCTCCGTCCCGCCCTCCTCGGACTCCTCGCGTTCCACCTCCGCGCCGGACAGCAGTTCCAGGTCACTGACGTAGCGCGTCGCCTCGGCGAGACCGTACGATTTCGCCAGCGCCTCAAGCTCAAGTTTCGCGATCTCGAGGTCGATGCGATTTCTTAGCGCTTCCGCCTCGATGGCGCGTTTGGCCTTGGCGCCTTTGGGCAGGGCTGGAAGCATGTTGGGGACCGAGTAATCGACGTCCGGTCCCCATAGACCCATGAGGCGGGTGAGTTCTTCCTTGGCAGTCCGGGCGGCGAGGCGCGCCGCCGCCGCCTGACCGGTGATCTCGGCATAGAAGACGTGTTCGCGGGCCTGGCCGGTTTTTGTAAAAGCGCCTGTCTCCCCTAGTTTTTGAGCGAGTTCGGAGGCAGCGTCGGCGGCGGCTTGCGCCTTGTTCAGATAGGAAACGCTTTCCCAGGCCGATGCCGCATTGATCCAGGCCCGCCGCGTGTCCGCGGCCAGCCGCAACGTTTCTTCGGCGGCGCGGAGCTGGGCCTGACGGAAGCGTGTGTCCGCGACCGCGACGCGTCGCTGACGGGTCATCAGCGCAAGGATGTTGCTGGCAACAGCCCCCTCGATCGTGCGTGCCGGATCGATGCCGGCCATACCGACCGAGATTGTCGGATTGACGAGCATCCCTTCTTGCCAGACATCGGCCGCCGACAGACCGATCTCGGCGTAGGCGGCCTGCAGGCCTTTGTTGTTGAGCAGGGCGACCTGCACCGCGATGTCCGGACCAATCGTCTTCTTCTGGACGAGGCGCTTCACGCGCTCCGAAACCGTCCGCGCTTCCTCGCTGGACTGCACCCACACTGTTTTCTTGCCGGTCACGGAATCGGCACGCGCCGCGACTGTCGTGAAGCCGGCCATGGGGACTGAGATGCCATCAAGGGGCCCGCTGGTCGTGCATCCGGCAGCGATCAGCGGAATGGTCACCACCGCAGCTATGGTCAGGGGCCGGCGCTTCATGATCCGGCTCCCGGGGCTGCGGGAGAGAGTTCTTGATTGAGCCGCCGCCAATCCTGCGGATCGAGTGGCTCCCGCTGGCGATAGTCAGCGACGACCGGATGGTATTTCGTGCCACGGATGCCAATGACGGGATCGGCCGGATTGAAGGCGGGAAGAACGTCGGACGGCGTGGTTGCCGCGCATCCGGCAACGAACAGCGATGCGAACATCGCGAAGCTTGCGATTTTCATTGTAGACCTGAATCTTGACGTGTGCATTTGGCCGCGTGGGAACGAATTCCCAACGCTGCGCGCGAACGCCCTCAAAAGAGGCGTCAGTTCAGATGTATTTGGGGGGTCTAATTAGCGCTTTGTATTCGCCGAGCGGCAAAATGACGGCAATGACGGGCGCAAAGCAGCGGGAGACAACAGGCTCCAACTCAGGACAATCGACTGGCACCGCATTTGCCGGCGCGCAATGGACTTCACAGCTCTTGTCGGCGGATTGGTTGTCGCCGTGCTGATGCTCCGACCTGTCCGTGTCATTCGCCTTGGCGCCGTGATGGCCCATGCCGTGTGCAGGTGTCTCGGCTTGCAGATCCGCGCTGGCGTGAACACCCGTGGCATCGGCTGTGGCGAATAGACCAGGCTGAAGCGCCGACATGACCAGGAATCCGATCGCAAGCAGAACTCGCAGCGGTACGCTTCCTAGGATCGCGATTCGACCAACAGTCCTCATCGGCCCTTTCCATAATTGTTCGGCTGATTTGTCAAGGCCGCCTTCGACCAGTTTGCTGCAGTGCAACCAAAAGTGAGGATCGTTGCAGGAACGGTATTGCTCGAAGCCCCCATGTGCCACAACATTTTTCATACATTTTTGTATGCCCTGTTTATGGCTCATGCTTAGGAACGCAACCGTGCTGCGATGTCCGCGATTTCGGTTTAGCTCAGGCTCAGCACGCTCCGGCGACGACCAGATAACGCGAGACCTTCGCGAAAGTGACGATTGCGACAAAGCTCCATAGCGGCTCGCGTAGAACCCCAGCGACCACGGTCAGTTTTCACCGCCGAGCCCGGGACGGTGGCCTATGCTGGCGACAAGAACCAGCATTGGAGGCGGGAAGGAACCAGTAACGAGGAGTCCCGCAAGGGCGGCCTCCGACTGCGCCGGAAGGAATGGTTGCCGCAGGGAAGGCAACAGCAAACAGATTGCCGTATACGGCAAAGATTTCCATCTAATCTTCGACTTGCGGATCAGGCTTCGGAGCTGCACATCGATCACGACCATCAGTCCGCCACCGCCCTGTTCTTCGACATTGTTGTTGGTCGTATGATGCCCGATATGGCAGTGGATCAGCCATTTTCCGGCCCGACGTGCCTGCCAGACGACATCGTATCGTTGCGCTGGACGTTGACCCGCGGCAAGGAATCGTGCCGAGTCCGGGATAGTCTCGCCGTCGCGGGCGACAACTTCGAATGGACCGCCGTGGACGTGCATCGGGTGGATAAACCCATTGTGGGTGCCAATGAAGCGCACTTTCAGAGTTGGCATGGTCAGAGGGCGGGTGATCCATTGCCGAGGCCGCTGCTTTGGTGCGGGATTTCGGAGAGGTGGCTCATCGATCCGTAGCTGATGGGCTCCCTCTCTATGAGATCGAGCTAGTTCAGGATCTGGGCAAGGAACAGTTTGCTTCGCTGGTGACGCGGATGCGAGAAGAATTCGGAGGGCGTGTTCATCTCAACGATCTCGCCATGGTCCATGAAGACGACGCGGTCGGCGACCTGGCGGGCAAATCCCATCTCGTGCGTGACACACAGCATGGTCATGCCATCCTCGGCCAACGCGACCATGGTATCGAGCACTTCTTTGACCATTTCCGGATCGAGTGCCGACGTCGGCTCGTCGAAGAGAATGATTTTGGGGCTCATACAAAGCGCGCGCGCGATCGCAACCCGCTGCTGCTGGCCGCCTGACAGTTGGCCGGGATATTTGTGCGCCTGGTCCGGAATCTTCACTCGTTCCAGATAATGCATGGCGGTCTGCTCGGCTTGCCCGCGCCGCATCCCGCGTACCCAGATCGGCGCCAGCGTTAGGTTCTCCAGAATAGTCAGGTGCGGAAACAGGTTGAAGTGCTGGAACACCATGCCGATGTCACGCCGGATTACGTCGATCTTCTTCAAATCATTGGTGAGTTCGACGCCGTCGACGACGATCTGTCCCTGCTGGTGCTCCTCCAGCCGGTTGATGCAACGGATCATGGTCGACTTGCCCGAGCCCGAGGGCCCGCAGATCACCAGCTTTCGCCGCGAAGGACCCTCAAGTTGATGTTCTTAAGCACATGGAAGTCCCCGTACCATTTGTTCATCCCGGTCAATTCGATTGCCGGCCGATCATTGGGATTTGGCATGGACGGAACGCGCTTTAGGGGGACGATAACATCACGGCATTTCCTAGTGGGCGGTGGGGCCGCGCCGCTCCAGAAAGTCGGTGAAGCGGGCGAATGAGAAGGAGAGTGCGAAGAAGATCGCGCCGATGAACAGGAACGTCTCGGCCGCAGGCGATGGCCAATCCGGGTCGGCCAGCGCCGCTTTACCAGAGCTGATCAGGTCGAACAGGCCGACCACCAGGACAAGGCTGGTGTTCTTGATCATGACGATGATGGTGTTGGCCAGCGCCGGGATCGCCACCCGGATCGCCTGCGGCAGGATCACCAGATATTGCATGCGCCAGAAGGGCAGGCCGACCGCCGCCGCGGCCTCGTACTGGCCATTCGGGATAGCCTGCAGGCCGCCGCGAATCACCTCGGCGAGATAGGCCGCGGCGAAGATGGTGAGGGCGACCAGCGCACGCACGAACTTGTCAGGCAACAGAGCCTCGGGCAGGAACAGCGGCATCATGATCGATGCCACGAACAGGATGGACAAGAGCGGCAGTCCGCGCACCGATTCTATCAGGACCACGGCGCCGACGCGTATCGCGGGCATGGTCGAGCGCCTGGCCAGCGCAAGGAGGATGCCGACGGGGAAGGCGACGCCGATGGCAACGACGGTGAGGATGAGTGTGACCGGCAGGCCGCCCCAAGAAGAGGTCGGAACCTCGGTCAGGCCTAAACCGCCGGCCATCAGCCAGAAGATCAGTACTAGTGCCGCCACCCAGAGCGCCGCCAGCCGCGGAGCCCAGCTGGCAGGCCGCACTGACCAGCCGAGCAGCGCCAGGATGAGCAGGCAAACGATGGCGGGGCGCCAGCGGTCGTCGAGCGGATAGATGCCGAACAGCAACTGCCCGGACTTGGCGTAGATGAAGCTCCAGCACGCTCCGGTGGCCACCCGACACGCGCGTGGACTGGGGTCGAACAGCACAGCGTCGATTACCAGCCAGCGCAGCATCGGCGGCACCGTGGCGACGAGCAGAACGCCGAACAACAGCGTCAGGGCGGCATTGAGCGGCGTGCCGAACAGGAGCCTGGCGGACCGCCGCAAGGCGCCGAAGCGGATCTGTCCTGGCGTTGGCTCGGCCGGAAGGGGAAGAGACAGGGCCTTCATGGTTCAGCGCTCCACGATGGCGATGCGACGGTTGTACCAATTGGCCGCGCTCGACAGGCTCAGGTTGAGAGAGAGATAGACGCCGAGGATGATAAAGACGCCCTCGATCGAATGGCTGGACTTGCTGATGATGGTGTTCATCACCGCAAGGAAGTCCGGATACCCGACCGCGATCGCCAGCGTCGAATTCTTGACGACGTTGATGTATTGGCTGTTGAGCGGCGGGACGATCACCCGCAGCATCTGCGGGATAATGATCAGACGCAATATTTTGCCACGCGGCAGGGCGAGCGAATGACCTGCGTCCCACTGACCGCGGCCAACCGAAAGCACGCCGCCGCGCACGATCTCGGCGACAAATCCGGTGGTGTAGATGGTCAGCCCGATCAGGATGGTGCTGAGTTCGGGCGTCAGTTCCTTGCCGCCCTTGAAATTCGACCCGGTGAAGGTCGGCCAGTCGACGGAGAACTTCGCGTTGGCAAGCCAGACCCCGGCAACGCCAACCGCGAGGATCGCCGGTGCGGCCAGCGGCGGCAGCCATCCTCGTCTCGCCGCCCAGCCGGCGGCCGCCAGTGCCAGGGCGAGAGCAATGACGAGCAATCCCGGGGTGGCGATGTCAATGCTGACAGCCGGCACCACAAAGCCGCGCATGGAGGCGTAAACGCCTGGCAGGGGATTGAGCGCTTCGCCGACCGGCGGCAGCACCTTCCACCACAGTGAGTAGAGAAAGATCAGGAGCACGATCGGCGGTGAATTGCGTGCAACCTCCACCAATGCGCGGCAGGTGCCCGCTGCCAAGGGATTGCTGCTCAGCCGGGCAATGCCGACGACGAGGCCGAGCGCGGATGAAAAGACGATGACGACGGCGGAGATGAAGACGGTGTTGGCGATCCCGGTCGCGATCGCCCAGTAATAGGGATCCCTCGACTTGTAAGTGAGGATCGCTTCCGAGATGACGATCCTTGACGGCATCATCAGGAAATCGAAGCCGATCGGGATGCCGCGTGCCCTGAGATTGGCGAAAGTCGTGCTGACGAGCAGGGCAGCGAAGGCGGCAGCCACGGCCACGACGGCACACTGGATGATGATCGATCTGGTCTTGGCGTCGCTCAGCATTTCGACCTCCACGTTTCGCGGCGTTAGCAGGAAAGGGAGCGCCGCGCACGTTTCCCCCCTTTATGTGGGGCTCAATCCCAGGGGAAAGGATAGTTGAGGCCGCCGTCCTTCCACAACGCGTTCAAGCCGCGCTCGACCTTCAGCGGGCTGTCCTTGCCGAGATTGCGATCCCAGATCTCGGCGTAGTTGCCCATTTGCTTGATGACGTTGTAGGCCCACTTGTCGCCCAATCCGAGCGGCTTGCCGAAACCGGGCTCCTCGCCCAGCACGCGTTTGACTTCCGGACTGCCCGAGGCAAGCTTTTCATCGATGTTTTGCGAGGTGATGCCGTTGGCTTCGGCCCAGAACAGCGCATTGAGTGTCCAACGCACGACGTCGAAAAGCTGATCGTCACCGCGGGCGACCGCGACGCCATTGGGTTCGGCGGCCCTGCCGACTCGGATGATGTCGTAGTCGTCCGGGTTCTTGGCCACCGAGGCACGCTGTCCGGCTGCCGCAGTGCCGTCGGTGACGTAGGAATCGCAGCGGCCCCCAAAGAAGGCGTCGCGCGCCTGAACGGTCGAGTCGTAATAGACTTTCTCCATCGCGATCCCGAACTCTTCCTCGGTTTCCTCTATCGCCTTCTCGGTCAGGCTGCCACCGCCTTGCAGGCAGACGGTCTTTCCGTCGAGCAGTTTGGGCTCCGTAATGTTATCGGCCTTGCGCACGAGCATGCCGTCCGTGTCGTAGAGATTGATCCAAACGAAGCGGACAACCGTATCGCGACTGTAGGTGATGGTGGATGTGCGCGACAGAACGTCGATTTCCCCAGTTTGCAGCGCAGGGAAACGCTGGCCTGCGTTAAGCGGCACGTAACGGATCTTCTCCTTGTCGCCGAGGATGGCGACCGCGAAAGTGCGGCAGATGTCGGAATCGAAGCCGCGATAATACCCCTTCTCGTCCGGCCGGGAGAGACCGGGCACGCCCTGGCTGGCGCCGCAGCTGACATAGCCGCGCTCCTTGATCTTGTTGACGACCGCCTGCGCGCTGGCGTCCACGGCGCCCGTACTCAGGCTGGCCAATCCTATCGCCAGGCCCGTGAGCCATTTCAGACCTTGATGTTTCATAGTCATTCCCCTTGTCGTTGAGGTTATCGTCATTCGGTGGCCTTGACGTCGGCTGCGGCGGTTCCGCTGCGCCGGGCTTCAGCAAAAAGTTCGAAGGCCTGGGAAAGGTCGGCTAGAAGATCGTCGAGTGCCTCGAGGCCGATCGACAGGCGCCAGACCGGGCCAGGCTTCAGCCAGTCGAGGCTGGCGCGGCCCTTGCGCGGATCGCTGACGGCAATCAGCGAATGCACGCCGCCCCAGCTTGCACCGAGCCTGAACAGCCGCAGGCTGCGCAGTACATGGGATTGCAGTGGCGCCAGTTCCGGCCGCAGCACGAAGGAGAACACGCCCGCCGATCCGGCGAAGTCACGCTTCCAGACCGCGTGGCCAGGATGACCAGGCTCCGCGGGATGCAAGATCTGTGCGACTTCCGGGCTTTCCGACAGCCAGGCGATGATCTTCCGCGCGGTGGCGTCGGCATGACGCATGCGCACCGGCATGGTCATCAGGCCACGCTCGCACAGCGCGCAATCCTCCGGCGAGACCCCGTAGCCGAGGAAGCGCGCCGTGTCCTTCAGGCGTCGGAACAGCGCCTCGTCGCGCACTGAGACTGAACCCATCAGGAGATCACCATGGCCGCCGGCGTGTTTGGAAAGCGCCTGCATCGAGATGTCGACGCCATGAGCGAGCGGCTTAAACAGCAGATGCGAGGCCCAGGTGTTGTCGGCCGCGACGAGCGCGCCGGCCTTGTGGGCCGCGGCTGTGATGGCGGGCACATCCTGGACTTCGAAGGTGGCCGAGCCAGGCGATTCTACCCAAACCAGCCGCGTTCTGCCGTCGATCATGGCCGCGATGCTTGCGTCCAGCCGTGGATCGTAGGAAACCGCCTCGATCCCGAGGGGGCCGAGAAAACGCTCGGCCATGTCGCGCGCCGGGCCATAGAGCGTCTCCGGAATCAGAACCCTTTCGCCGCCACGGCAGACAGCCATGGTTGCCAGCGTCATGGCGGCCATGCCCGACGGAATGACGAGAGCCCGCGATCCGCCTTCCAGCACGGCGATGTGATCTTCGAGCTGCCGGCTGGTCGGTGTGCCGTAAAGTCCGTAGCTGAACCCGTCGTACAGGCGCTCGACGCGACGCTCGTACGACTCCAGATCGTCAAAGACAATGGTCGAGGCTCGCTCGACCGGCATCGCCACCGCCTGGAACGGTTCCTCGGAGCGCTTGGGAGGATGGACATGTGAAGTGTCGTCGCGTCGGTTCATGGGCGCAACTTAGCCGGCTCATCCATTGCCATCTATGACCGCAGCGATAAAGTTAATTCGCTTTTGATATGGGCTGCACTATGAACCTGCGCGACATCGATGTCTTCAACGCGATCATGATCACGCGCGGCGCCGGCGCGGCGGCCGCGCTGCTCGATACCTCGCAACCGGCCATCAGCCGTTCGCTAGCCAAGCTAGAGGCTGAACTCGGCTTCAGGCTTTTCGACCGCATTCGTGGCAGGCTGGTGCCGACACGCGAAGGGGAGTTGTTCCATGCCGAGGTGAAAGCCAACCTAGTCGGGCTCGACCGGCTCAAGCTGCGCGCGGCCCAGATCAAGGAGGTCGGCACCGGTACCATCCGCGTCGCCAGCTTGTCGGCGCTCGGGCACGGGCTGGTGCCGCGCGCCATCGTAACGTTCTCGCGCCGGCATCCCCAGGTGCGCATCAGCTATCAAGTTCGCACTTCCAACGTCGTCCGCGACTTGGTGGCATCCGGCAGTTTCGACATCGGGCTCGCGGCCGACGAGGTCGATACCAGCGGCGTGCTACACAGCATCTTCACCACGCCGCGCGCCGTCTGCGTGATGCCAACGACTCACCGGCTGGCGCGGAAGGAGGTGATCACACCGGCCGATCTCGCCGACGAGGCGTTCCTGGCATTGTCACCGGAAGACACGGTGAGGGTCGCCATGGACAAAATCCTGACCGCGAATGCCGTGCGGCCGCGCATCCTAATCGAGACGCCCTACGGCCTGACCATCGCCATCCTCGCGGCGAAGGGCATGGGGATCGGCCTGGTGAACCCCTCGGTCATTGCCGACCGCATGATTGGCGGCATCGTGGCCAGGCCATTCGAGCCGGCCGTGCACTTCCGCGCGCTGCTCCTGCGTCCGCCGGACGGAATCAACTCGGCGCTGATTACCGACTTCATCGCCGAACTCTACGCGGCGCGCAATGCGCTATCGAGCGAACCGTAGGCGAACAAGTCAGCGCTCGTCGCTCGGCTCGTCATGCATCAAGCCGGCACTCGACAAGTTCGTTGAAGCAGTGTGCGGCACATCAGTGGCCGGCCATGGTACTCCCCTGATTGGCATTTGGGACAGACTGCGGGGTTATCGAGACAGACAAAACAAAGTGTTTGAGAGGAACTCAGATTTGAACGGCTGCTCTTCAAGCTAAGTTGCCAAAAGTCGGCAGCCCGCTGTCGGCCCAGAGCCGCCAGTCTGCAATGCGCCCACAGAGACGAGCCGGCACCCTGAGGGGGGACGTGGGGCAGCGGCCGATCTTCTGACACTCTTCGAGCATGCCGCCGAGTTCCCGGCAAAGAAAGACTTGGCCCAACGCGTTCGACTTGTCGTCCAGGCCCATCCGCCTGTTATAGGCCGACACTTGGTCCCTCAATTGAGAAACTCGGCCAGCTCTATGACCGCTGGAGTAAGCCCAGCCGCCTACAGCACATGTGATCACTGCATAAACGAAGACACCAAGGGTCACCCTGCTGCCGCGCAGCTTTTCAGGCAACAATTTGACGATACGTTGCATGAATTATCATCTACTGTTGCTGCTGTACCAACCCCAAATTGGCCTAATATGATGAACATTTTCTTGAGCACTCGCTCATCGAAAGTCTCATAGGTCTGGCAAACGGACGGCTTTTCTGTGGCCAAACTGCCGGCGCGCCCCGAGGTGATGCGCTGCCAAAACCGCCCCGGAACCCCGCGACAAGCCCGCATCATACTCATGTGAGGCGGATAGCTGATGAAGTCAGATGGGATGCCGACGAGCTCAGCAAGACCTAGACAGGCGTTCGGATCGCCTCGGTCATTTTCTGAAACTCAGCAAGAATCTCGGGGAAACTCTGCGCGAGGTATCGAACAACGCGGGCGTTTTCCAGGAGTCGGGCAAGATACCCTGTGGCCACCACCAGATCCAGATGGTCAGATCCGTAGCTCTCCTCGATGAGCCTATATTCTCTATCGAGATTGGCCGACTCGTTCTCCATCAACGCAATTTGGGTATCGCTGAGGCCAGCTAGTTTTTTCGGCTGCGACGTATCGGCCAGCTGCGACTGCGGCGTCGCGCCGACCAAGGATTTTGCGTAGTTGATCGAGAACTTGTTCATAGCGACCATCAGCTGCGCTGCCTCGATCTGACGCACAGCGCCCAACTTTCGTAGCTCGATGAACGTGTTCGTTGGGACGAAACGGTCCTTGAGTATTTCGACCGCTTCCGGACAAATCCCTTTCAGCAGGCGCTTTTTGAGCCTGATCTGGGCGACATTGACATTGAGCGTTGTTGCTATGGTCGCCTCGGGCACACCGTTGTCGATGGCCTTCAGGATCATAAAATGTTCCTGGATCGTCGCGAGCCGGCTCACCCGTTTGTTGTAGGTGAATGCCTCGTCATCGTTTGCGACCAGACATTCAACCTCAGTGACGCCTATTTCGCGCAAGATCTCGATACGCATATGGCCGTCGACCAACAGGTACTTGTCCGGCGTGTCATTATCCCTTGCGACCACGGGCAGCTCCACAAGTCCGATTTCTCGAACGGACGACCTGACCTGTTGGTATTTCGGAGTCTCCCTGGCGCTTTCGGCGAACAGGTGAAGCGGCTGAATGTCCTCAAGCCGGAGGCGAACTGTATCGCGCTCAAATGCGCACTTTATGTCCGGAACTGTGGTGTACTTCGATGTCATGCGGGCTCACCTCTGCTGATCCTGGCCGCGAGATTCCGTGGGAAGGTGTCCAGCCCTTCCGTCCTAAGAACGGCCTGGAATGCCTCTGCGGCCATGAGCTGCCGCAGCGCGTGGGTGACAAACAGGAGGCGGTTCCGCGCGGCATCTGCTTTGCGGACCAGAATGCGTTTTCTGTCCGTGTCGGCCTTGAAGGCTTTGATCAATGTTGACGCAGAAGGGATTTTCGTGCGCTCTGGAAGGAACGTTCCCAGGCCTTTCCCACGCCTGCGCCGGTTCTCGATCAAGCGACGCGCTATCGCAAGCTTGTGACCACGCAGCTGGTTCTTTTTATAGGCAAGCTGAAGCACTGCCTGGATGCCGGGCTCGTCGGCGGTTGAGATATCGACTGCAACCGATAGCGGAATCTGGCCGGAGTCGACTGCGCGCAAAAGACGCTGTTCGCCTTGTGACAGGAGTCGTGCAATCCCTCTGACATATTCGGTCGAAAGACCGATCTTTGCTGCGATTTCGGCGTCGGTATAGTTGCTTTCCTTCAGCCGACCGATGTCACGTAGAAGGTCATATGCGGTATGATACCGACGAGCGCAATTTTCGACCAATCCTTTGAGCAGTGCCTCGGCCTTGGTTGCCTCTATCACAAACGTGGGGATCTCGGTCTGGCCAAGCAGCCTGAAAGCCTCAAGGCGCCCCTGACCACACACCAGGTCGTGCGTGAAAGCGCCTTCGTCAACCTCTTTTTTCGTCACTGTGATGGGGCGTTTCAGGCCGACTCTCTCAATGCTGTCGACTATATCTCGGAAGGATTTTTTGCCTCGAGTGCGCGGGTTGGTGACCTTGATCGCGTCCACGCGCAGCAGTGAAATCCGTTCGTTAGTGGCGTCCATCAGGGTGCAGCCGTGATGGCGTTGCGTTCGGCCAGAGCAAACAGCGGATCCAACGATCTGAAGAAGAAGGTGTTGAACGGCAGGCGCTTGTTCAAGACAAGATTCAACGGCTTTCCGCCAATCTCGTTTGCTGGCGCTATCAGATAATCGAGGATTGTCTGATTATCGGGCCTCATGCGAATGGCCACCTTCACGTCCGCAGCATTACACCGTTCGGGAGCGGCCAACCAATGGGGATAGCCGTAAGGCGTGTTGCGACAGCGGCCCATCGCAATGGATACGGTGAATTCATCGTTGACGCGAAGCACGCCGAGATCGCTCTGACGCACTGCGGACCCGCCCGCCCGCTCAATGGTCGCGATTGTTGTTTGAATGACTTCTTCAAAAATTTCACGAAGCCGCCTTCTGATATCAAGAAACCGATAGTTCTGAGACGGATCGTATCCAACGAGCTTGTAGGCTCGCAGCAGGCTGCCGAATTCTTTCCTGTAGCGGCTGCTTGGCGGACAGTCAGACGCCGCGTCAATGATCGGGCCCGAGAGGGTACCGCGCCTCTTCAGAAGCTCAGCGAGCACAACCAACATCTGGTCGCTGCTCATCTTGGATGAGCGGGCGTCGGCTATGACTTGAGCCCGTTCGAAAAGTCCGCGGTCGACAATGGGTTCAAAGACGCCATCGGCGCGCACCAATTGGGTGATATCATTCGTCACCTTCCTTTGCTTGAGCTTGAAGGACTCGCGATTCCAGACGTTGTTGCCCACATATTTTTCGTTGCTGAGTATCTGATGAATGGATTCGCGTTTCCACGATCGATTGAGATCGGTGACCACTCCCTTGGCATTCAGCGACCGCGCAATCTGAAGCTCGGTCCGACGAGCCTTCACGTATTGATCATAGATCCAACGGACCGTCGCAATTTCATCGGGTGGTCCAGGCACGAGGATGACCCGATCCGTCTGAAGGCTCTTGTACTCTTTGAGAGCGAGCGTCGTCTTTGTACGCCCATGCTTGTCGATAAGCTGGCGTCTCAGGCCCAAACCGGACGACCCTCCTTGCCGGTACCCCATTTGAATGAGCCTGCACTGGCCGGCAAACACCTTGACCGACAAGACCCGACTGTGCTCGGCCGCCATGCTGCGCTTTATTGCCTTGAGCAGGTCTGATCCGATGCTGCCATCGTTCGCAAACTGTTCGCCACAGTATTCAATTCGCACTCCAGCAACTCGGCACCGGTACTCGTACGACGCACTCTCATCGGGGTTCTGGAATCGCCCCCAGCGACTCACGTCGTAGACGATGACGATCTCGAAATCCGCGATTTTCGTTTCGATGTCAGACAGCAGCCTTTGCAGGCCGGCGCGACCTTCAAGGTTCAAACCGCTGCGGCCGGCGTCCTCGTATGTGGCTACGATGTCGTAGTTCATCGCATCCGCGAATTCGCGGATTGCATCCTTCTGATTTTCGATCGAGTAGCTTTGATGGTCCGTGGACATTCGCACGTACTGAGCAGCGCGCACGCGCTGCGCGTCATCTGCAGCTCGACGGGCCGTATGGGCATGTTCCATCATCCAGCGCCTAAAAGGCAGTTTGAACGTTTGCCTAAACCTGCCAACCTAACGGACTGGCGCTGGAATTTCGTTACATTTTCATGGACACTTTGTGTCGAATGGCGCCTTGTTGCTGCGACCAGATTCTCGAAACTCGAGGGCGGGCCTCAATCAACGCCCGAGAAACCATGTCTTTTTTCGTGAGGCATCGTGCCCCCGTTCCGCCGCATTGCGACCGCACGTGGCAAGCCATAGGGATTTCAGGCCTTCAAGGGAGACCTCACATGAACTTTCACAAAACCATAGCCGCCGTGTTGATGACTGCAGCACTGGCAGGCTGCGCGCAGACCGAGGGCCAGCAGCGGGCCGGAACCGGCGCGCTGATCGGTGGCGCCGGCGGCGCTCTCGTCGGCCAGGCCATCGGCGGCAACACCAAGAGCACGGTCATCGGTGCGGCCAGCGGCGCCCTGCTCGGCGCCGTCGTCGGCTCAGCCACCACCCCGCAGCGCCGCGGCGAGCAGATGTGCCGCTACCAGGACCGCTACGGTCGCATCTACACCGCGCCTTGCGACGACCGGTACTACAACGGTGACTATTGAGGCGATTGCAGGCGACGGTAAGGTCGGCGGGACAGCGCCCCTCTCTGTCCTGCCGGACATCTCCCCTCATGGGAGAGATCAGCAGCTTCACCGGTGCCGCCAATCCAGTAATTTGGTGACCGGCGAAAGTAGACGAGATAGCCAATCCCCCTCGATGGACCCCGAGTGGGAGATCGGCAGCGTCGCGGACACCGCCCACCCCTCCGCCCGCGCCGCCTTCTCCAGCGCCGCCACGAGTTGGTGGTTGGCATAGACGCGCGCACCGCGCCGCTCCTGCCGCTCTGCCTGCGAGTCCGGGGAACCGGTGCGGCGGCCGCTCCAGATATGGGGTGCATCGGGGTCGCAGAACTCCGCCACCTGCTCCCACACGGCCTCATACTGGCTGCGCTCGCTCTCGAGCTCGGACTGGCGGGAAGGATATCGCGGGCGCGGCTGATTGAGCCTTCTGCAATGGCCATGTAGGGCTCCTGGATGTGAGTTGAGTGTGCGTCGCAAAACGTTCTTGTGCATCGCAGCAACCAATGCGTAGATGGGCAAAGTAAGCTGACGGAAACGGGATGACCAAAACGCCACAATCAAGGGCGGAGACGACCCACTTCGACGCTCTGCATGGCCTCCGGGGCATCGCTGCTGTTTTGGTGATGCTTGGCCACTTCACCGAATTCACGGGCCGGCGATATGATCTGGCGCCGTCCGGGTTCCTCGCCGTCGACCTGTTTTTTCTGTTGAGCGGCTTCGTGATCGCCCACGCCTACGACGACAAGTTCCGAAAGGGCATGTCATTTTGGAAGTTCGCGGAGATCCGTCTTCTCAGGCTCTACCCTCTATATTTTGCCGCGGTCGGCCTGGCCGTGATCGGCGTGGGTGCAATCATCGCAACGCGCGGGCTCAGTTCGTATTCGCGGCTGGACTTGCTTGCAAGTGTTGGGTTTTCCGTTCTTTTTTTACCCACGCCGCCGTCGCTCTCGACATTTCCCGACGTGCTTTTCCCGCTCAATGGCCCAGCGTGGTCCCTTTTTTATGAACTCGTCGCCAATGCCGTTTTTGCCGCGCTGGGCGTAAGGCTGGCTGCTCGATCACTTGCGCTCATTGTCGGTGTTGCCTTGCTGGCCCTGGTGCTTCTGGCTTGGCAGGGTTTCGTCCTTGGGGGCGGCGCCCATTGGGACGACACGATCGCGGCTCCCGCCCGGATCGCGTTCTCGTTCTTTCTCGGGGTCTTTCTCAATCGATATGCGACCGGGAAGAGTCGGGACGGCAATCTCTATATGCCTCTTCTCCTGACGCTATGCGGAGTGCTCATGATCTTCAGACCCGTCGAACATGTGCAATTGTACAGTCTGACGATCATAGTCCTGGTCTGGCCCTGGCTCGTTCTCGTGGCCTCCCGTTTGCGGCTATCCGGGTTTTGGCGCTGGATTGCGCTCTTCTCCGGCAATATCTCTTACGCCATCTATGTGCTTCACACGCCGCTCATCCGCCTTTCGAACGCCGTGGTCGAATCTGTGACCGGGGCCTCGTGGAACGAGCACGGCTTGCCGTTCATTCTGGGAACATCCATCGCGATCATCGCAGTCTCGGCATTCGCGCATTATGTCTACGACAAGAACATCCGGACACTGCTGCGGCAGTGGCTTTCACTTTGGCGCGCACGAGAGGGCGTGACACAGTTTTAGCTGGATTTGGTTCGCCGCCGGTTGTGTCATGACAGCGTGCCCATTTGGCCGACGCGATTGGCGATCGGCAGCACGATCACGCGCTGCGCTTGATGCTCTCCAGCGCCGGCGCGCCGCCCTTGCGGCCAAAGCGCCGGACGACGAATCGGCCCGCCTTCTGGCCGGGAACCTCGATCAGATTATAGGTGACCCAGGACAGCAGGGTCACCGTCGGCAGGACGATGGCAACGACGATCGCGAAACGCAGCGGCGCCGCCAGCCCGTGGCCGTATTGGCTGATGACGAACGCCGCGACAGGCTGCAACACCAGCAGATGGATCAGGTAGATGCTGAAGGAAAGCTCTCCCATGAGATGAAAGAACCGGTTGCTGAGCGTCACGGCTATCGCCCTCGCCAGCCTTCCCGCCGCTCCCGGCAGCATACGGTAGAGAACCAGGGCAAAGAACCCCGCCACCAGCGCTTCTCGCACTAGCAGCTTGCCCAGTCCGTAGTCGCCGCCAAACGGCAGCGCCGCCAGAAGCAGCGCCAGTGCCAGATACAGGATCGGCCGTGGCTGGCTCTGGTGCACGACGCCCGCCAGCAGCATGCCGCACAGGAATATCTGCATCTTCAGCGCCAGGAACGACGGCATCGGAAAATGGATCGACAATCGGCCCAGCGCAAACACGATGATGCAGCCAGCCGCGGCGACAAGCCCGGCGCTTCTTATCCAGTCCAACCTGCGCACCAACAGCATAATGGCCGGGAAGGCCGCGTAAAACTGCATCTCCAGCCCCAGGCTCCAGTCGGGGAGCGGCGTGCGGTAGGCGAAGCCTGGCAGCAGGCCGAACAGGAACGTCAGATGCGCGACGATGTTCTTCAGGCCGCTGTCGAGATAGCGCTCGGGCGCCTGGTGCGACCTCGACAGGAAATCGTCGATGATTATCCTGGAACCGTAGAGATAGGGGCCAAGCGCGAGTGCCAGCAAAAGCATGACGTAGAACAGCGGCGCGATCCTGAAGTAGCGGCGCGTCCAGAATTTCAGCCAGGTTCCCGGTCTTTGCCAGGGCTCTTTGTCCTGGCGCAGCTGATAGTGGAACACCATCAGGAAGCCGGACAGCATGATGAAGAGATCGACGCCCAGATCCGGCTCGCCGACGATGGGAACACGCCAGCCGGTCAGAAGCAGGCAATGCCCGACAAGCACCCAGATCGCCGCGAGCGCGCGAAGCCCGTCCAGGCATTCGATGCGCGATGACCTGATATCTGTCATTGCGGACTCCGAGATAGTAATGTTGCAGTGCAGCATGGCGGCTGAGGCTGGATTGTCAACCCACAGCAAGATGACGAATTGCTCTCCGCTGTTACCGAATGAGCTGCCGTCTTCGACCCCAGAGCCGTCAGTCTGCAATGCGCGGCATCTCGGCCGTATAGATCCGCGGGCCAGGTCATGACGATGTTCGCGATGACCTGAATGTCCGCTCTCCTGTATCCTCGCCTAAGGCGGCCTGTCCGCAATCGGCCCATCAAGTCGCTTGCGGGTAAGGTCCTGATAGGCGAAACTGATCGGAACCCGGGAGGGTTTGCCACCTCGCCTCCGAGGTTGGCCGCCGACAGAGTGCTCCGCAATGGACCGCAAGCTCGCCGCCATCCTTGCTGCTGACGTCGTCGGATATTCCACCATGATGGAGCGCGACGAAGCGGGTACGCATCAACGGGTGCGCGCCGGTCATAAGGAACTTTTCGAGCCGACAGTAACGCGTCATCATGGCACTATCTTCAAGCTGATGGGCGACGGTCTGCTGGCGGAGTTTTCTTCTGTCGTCGAGGCGATGGAATGCGCAGTTTCGTTGCAACGTGGGCTGGCCGAGCGAAACGCCTCGTTGCCGAAAGACCAGCGCGTGGAAGTGCGCATCGGCGTCAATCTTGGCGAGGTGATTGTCGAGGGAGACGATCGGTTTGGCGAGGGCGTAAATATCGCGGCGCGACTAGAACAACTTGCTGAGCCTGGCGGTATCTGGGTGTCTGCGAAGGTCGCGCGCGAGGTTGAGAAGAAGCTGGCTTTCGGCTTTCAGTCGATGGGCCTGCGAAAGGTCAAGAACATCGCGGAGCCGGTTGAGGCATACCGTGTCACGACCGACGGCAAGGCCAAGCCCATGCGCACGAGCCGCAGCCGCTCGCGGCTGCCAGTCGTAGCGACCTTCCTAGTGCTGGTCTTAACAGTCACAGCGGTCCTGGCGTGGTGGCAGTTCTATGGAACAAAGCGCGAGATAGGCCAAGGTGGCATCCCGACCGTGGCAGTTTTGCCATTCAAGAACATGAGCGGCGACACGACGCTAGATTATTTTAGCGACGGCATGACAGACAATTTGATCTCGATGCTGGCAGGCGTCACCGAACTCAAGGTACTCTCGCATAGTTCTAGCTTCGTCTATAAGGACAAGCCAACCGATGTCCGCCGGATCGGCCAAGAGTTGAACGTGGCCTACGTGATTGAGGGCAGTATCTGGAAAGAGACGGACCGGGTGCGGATCACCGCACAGCTGATCGACGCGCGCACAGGCGAAAATCTCTGGGCGGAAAAGTTCGATCGCTCTGGAAGCAATCCCCTTGTGATTCAGGACGAAGCGATCGAACGAATCATTGGCACGCTTGGTGGCCAGCGCGGAAAAATGTACGACATCGAATACAAGAAGGTCTGGCAAAAGGACACACCGGATCTTGAAGAGTACGACTTCTTCCTTCGATCCAATTTCTTTTTTGGGCAGTTTACGCCCGAGAGCCTAGTAAAGGCGACGGACATAATTCTTGAGGGCTTGGCCAAATTTCCCGATTCGTCTCTGTTATCGTGCGGACTGGCCTGGGATCACGTCTTGGCGGCTAACCTCGGCTTTGACGAGAAGCCTGAAGAGCATTGGCGCATGGCGTCTGAACTGGAAGCAAGGATTCTTCCGCGGGCTAACCTCGGACCCGACGCAAGAAAAAGCTGCTTGTGGTCATCCGTCTACGTCAGCGCTTATCAGGGAAAATTTGATCTGTCTCTGCGCAGGGCCGACGAGGTGATCGCGCTTTCGCCCGGAGACGCGTTTCTCATCGGCGACCTTTCATCGGCAGCCCGCTTCAGTGGCCTGACAGACAAGGCCATTGAGCGAGCAGAATACGGGCTCAGGAACGATCCAAACTTCGCCGATTATTATCTCGTGATGAAGGCGAATGCGCTGACTGATATTGAAAAGTACGCCGAATCTGCTGCCCTGATAACGAAGGCGTCAGACTTCCTGATCACTGTTCCGCTGCTACGTGCCATCAACGATGTCCACCTTGGAAAAACTGACGCTGCACGCAGTGAAGTCCTCAAGGCGCTTGCCATGCAGCCGTGGCTTAAGGCCACGCGGTGGCGCGATATGACGTTCCATATCAAGCCTGCAGTGATTAATCGACAGGTGGCCGACCTGGTGGCCGCGGGAGTGCCAATGAAGTAGTTTCGGTTGGAGGCCGGTATACAGGCGTGGTTAGTTAGCTTCAGGATGCACCGATTTGAATGTCAGCTTTGGACCCTCCGCTGGTGAAAAGCTGCCAGTCCCCTTCCGGCCCCACTGCAGCATTTTCCACTTTGAGGCGAAATAATTCTCGACTATGGTCCGTCAGGCTTACGGCATGGGGGATTGCCGATGGTTTTATCACGCAGGGGTGTCGTGCTCGGCGGCCTGGCGCTGGTCGCGGTCGGTGCAACCGGCAATATTGTTCAAGTCGCGACGGCAAAATCCTTTTTCGCCGGTACCGCCAGCGACACCAATTTTGTCTATCGCAAGACCAACTTCGCCAAGATCGACAAGAGATGGCATCGCCAGATCGTCAAGTATTTCAGCAGCGAGCCGGTCGGCACCGTCGTGGTCGATACCCGCCACCACTTCCTCTACCTCATCATGGAAAACAAGACCGCCATCCGCTACGGCGTCGGCGTCGGCAAGGACGGCTTCAAATGGTACGGCCGCGCGACGATCGACCGCCGCGCGCTGTGGCCGCAATGGGTCCCGCCCCCCGAAATGCGTAAGCGCAAGCCGGACCTACCGCCCATGGTCGCAGGCGGCGCGTCCAACAATCCGCTTGGACCGCGCGCGCTCTATCTGTACCGCGACGGCGCCGACATCGGCTACCGCCTGCATGGCACGCTGGAGCCATGGAGCATCGGCACCGACGCTTCCAGCGGCTGCATCCGCATGTTCCCGGAAGACATCATCGACCTCTACCAGCGGTGCCCGATCGGCACCGCAGTGGAGGTCCTACCGCACATCGCCGACCAGGCGCCCGCTTCCACCACTGTCGAATGATTGGCGCATCATGAACCGCATGATTGAAACCACGCGCCGGCTGCTCGCCGCCGGCCTGCTGGTGCTGGCCGCATCCTGTTCGACCAGCAACACGCTGGCCCTTCCCACCCCCGACGTCACCAACACCGAGATTGCCGGTTTCCAGAACGTGCAGCCGGGCAGCGAGGAGGATTTTATCCTCAATGTCGGCCGCCGCACCTATTTCACGCAAGGTTCGGCCGCGCTCGATTCTGTCGCCAAGGCCACCCTTGACACCCAGATCGCCTGGTTAGCAAAGCATCCGCGCTGGCTGCTCAAGCTGCAGGGTTTCGCCGACGATCCAGGCGCAAGTGAAACGGCGCTGTCGAAGCAGCGCGCCGATGCGGTGATGGACTACCTCGCCGCCGGCGGCATAGACCGCAACCGCATGTGGGCCAAGGGCTACGGCAAGGACAGGCTCGTCCGCGACTGCCCCGACGCCGCCTGCAGGTCGCAGAACCGCCGCGTTGTGTCTAATTTGCGCGATGAGAGGGACGAGTCGTAGGGGCTGCTGTTTTGCTTGTCACCAAATCAGAGTCTCACAACGCGACGGCGGCATGGCTGCTTTGCGCCTCATGCACGAACCCGCTTCGCGGGAAGGCGCGGTTGGCAATGCAGTATGGTAATCTTCGGCTTTGAGTGCCTAACTGCCTGACCAGACCATGGAGTTCCCTTCAACGAGAGGAACTCGCCATGGCTACCCTGCCGACCAATGCACCGATATCACCGCTTCGTCAGCGCATGCAGCAAGACATGCTGATGCGAGGTCTGGGACCGCATACACAGCAGGATTACGTGCGTCACGTCCGGCGCTTCACCGCATTCCTTGGGCGCGCTCCCGACACTGCGACGCCCCAGGATATCCGGCGCTTCCAGTTGAACCAGCATGAGAACGGTGTCGGCCCCGCGACGATCAACGGCGCGGTCTCGGCGTTGCGCTTCCTGTTCATGGTGACACTGATGCGGCGGGATCTGGCGCGTGCGCTGGTGATCATGCGCTATCCGCGCAAGCTGCCCGATGTGCTGAGCGTGGAGGAAGCGGCGCGGCTCCTCGAAGCAGCACCTGGCATCAAGTACAAGGCCGCGCTCGGCGTCGCCTATGGCGCGGGCCTGCGTGTGTCCGAGGTCGCGCACCTGAAGGTCGATGATATCGACAGTACGCGCATGCTGATCCGCGTCGAACAGGGCAAGGGACGCAGGGACCGCAACGCCATGCTCTCGCCGCAACTTCTGGAACTGCTGCGGTTGTGGTGGCGCGAAGGCAAGCGGCGCGGGCTGGCTGTTCCCGGGGCGCAGTTGCACCGATCCGATCTCGTCGCGGCAACTGCACCGCGCCGTCCAGGAGTCTGCTGAAGTCGCAGGCATCCGCAAGCGCGTCAGCCCGCACACGCTGCGGCACAGCTTTGCCACCCATCTGCTCGAACAGGATGTCGACATCCGCGTCATCCAGGTGCTGCTAGGCCACAGCAAGCTCGATACGACCGCGCTCTACACCAAGGTCTCGACCCGGACAATCCACGCGGTCGCCGGGCCGCTCGACCGGCTGATGGCGCTGATGGAAGGCAAGTCGCCGCCCGGCTGATCCGTGCGCGCCTCGATCGAGGTCGCCGACATCTTCCGTGCCGCCGCGCCGGCCTATCGGGCCGTCTATGCAGGTCATCTGAGCCTGCAGCAACTCAAGGTCATGTCGGCGATCGAACAATGTCGCACCGCGGCCCTCGGCGGGCATGTCGAAGCCTGCGAGGACTGCGGCGAGCGGCGCATCGCCTACAATTCCTGCCGCAACCGGCATTGTTCCAAGTGCCAGGGCGCGGCCGCGCGTACATGGCTCGCCGAGCGCGAAGCCGATCTGCTCCCGGTCGGATACTTCCACATCGTCTTCACGCTGCCGGCCGAAGTCGCCGAGATCGCGTTCCATAACAAGGCGCTGATCTATGATCTGCTGTTCAAGGCGGCATCGGAGACGATGCTGACGATCGCGGCCGATAGCAGGCACCTCGGCGCCAGGATCGGCATCACCGCCGTCCTCCACACCTGGGGCTCGGCAATGACGCATCATCCGCATGTCCACATGATCGTACCAGGCGGCGGCATCGCGCCAGACGGAAGCCGGTGGATATCGTCGCGTCCGGCTTTTCTCCTTCCAGTGCGCGTGCTCGGGAACCAGCGCCTGGGGCTTGCCCAGCGCTATCGGTTGAGCCGATGTGGTGGACCTGAAGGATCGATGCCACATGCTGTTGGAGCCGGGCTGCTTCGCCGGCCGCACGAATGGGCCAGCTTGCATTATGGGTGCCAAGCGAACGGCGATCGGTGGGGGCAAACTCCAGCTCCTCATGAATTGCGAACACGTCTGCGAACGTCCGCTTCATTCAATTCCTGCCAAAAAGCGGACCGACTGCAAACCATCGAACTGAGACATTCGCGACGCCGAATACCTTGACTATGCCGAGCCGTGGCGGCGTTTGAGAGCGCCGCCGACCGCATCGCGGACATGTCGCGGCCGGACCCGCAGATCATCCTTCGGCGCGCTGCCTTGATGCTCAGGAACGTCGCTGGCGTGCCACTGGAGGCGGCGACGGAAGACGCGCTGAAGTACATAGCCGCCGAGATGAAGATTGGTCCGTCGGATCTCATTGAGATCGTTCTGCGGGAGTGGCTGGAAACCAAGGCCTATCTGCCGGTGCTGATGATCGATGAGGAAAGCGAGACGGACGGGAGCGCGTAGGCTGGGCTTTCCCGGCCGTCGGCCTGTTAGGTTGTCGGGGTCCCAGCGGAAACCCAACCGCCCCCTGGCAGGCGCTTTTTTCAGGCAACCTCGAAGTGGCGCCGGCCATTGCGCAGTCAACGCGAAGGCGGACTCAGTGCGCCCGCCTTCGACGTTGTTAGCCACCCATCTTCTTTGCCATCGCGCAGAAATCTGCATGCGACTTGTTGAGCGTGGTATCGCCGCAGTCTTTCAACACGGCCTTCTGTTCATCGGGTTTCAGGGACATCCATGCAGTCTTGAAATCCGCTTCTGTCCTCAAGGTTTTCATGCCGGCATCGGTGAAGAACGGCGACATCTTTGCCGGGTCGTCCAGCGCGGATGTACTGCCAGCAAGAGCCGAACCAGTCATCATCGCAAGCGCCATCGCGCCCATTGTGAGCATCTTGATGTTCATTGTTTCCTCCGTAGTTAGGTCATTTAGCGTGACCTGCGGGGAAAACGTCACCTGCTAAACTCGGTTCCCAGCGCCCTACTTCAATTTCGACGTGATCTCCTCGATCCTCATCTTGTCGCCAGTCCCCTTCGCCATGGCCAGCGCTTCGGCCTTGTCCTTGGTGGTCAGCACGGTGCGCCAATGCGGCTTGTCGAAGACGCTGGACGGTGTAGGTGGTGGCGGGCTTGTCGGCCATCTCGACCCCTGGTGCGGAAAGCCCGCGCCACTTGCGGGAGGCGCGGGCCGATCGAGAGCCGGTGAAAGATCGCGATCTTCAGCAGGCGATGGGGTGTGCATCGTCTGCCACAGCACAAATAGTTAGAGATCGCTAATGTTCCGTCAAGCCGGTTTGGCCGGTGTTGGCTGCACCGGTCTTGTCCCGATCTCGATGTCAATGACCAGCAGCTTTTCCAGCCTTAACTGCCTCTGCCTTTAACTGCACCGGCCTTGGCGTCCTCGAGATGCATCATCAGTATTTGGAGCTTCCCAACGAGTTCGGGGCGACCGTTCGCTCGACGAACTTCATCGCAGGTGCGCAAGGCAGGTATTCGCCTCGGAGATGGTCCGTTGCATCACGCTCAGCGTTTGCAAGCATTCCTGGGCTAAATCCATCCTGAGATTTAGCCGTCTGAACGTCTTTGGTCTTCCCTTCGTTCCAAACGGTAACCCGGCGCGCAACCGATGAACCCTGCGCTTGACCTACGATCAACGCCCGCTTCCCGCTGACGAAGCTGACCTTGAACGGTATCGTAGGATTGCCAATCAGACACTCTCGGATTTTGGTGCGAGGATGAAATCGAAAACGGGCTCAGGCTGGCCAGGCGCAGGCTCCTGCAAAACAGCGGGGGAAGTTGTGGCCGCTTCGGCGTGTTCTGCGAGCGCGGCAGCTGGCATCCCGAGTGCGGCTTCAAAAGGCGGGCTCGGCGCGCTCACCACCTGACGAAGAAGCGCCGCAGCTCTTACCGCATGGCGCGCGGCAGCGACCCGCTTGCCCTCGCGGATCTTGACCCCAGCCGCAGCCAACAGGATCAGCCCCTTGAAGAATAGGCGATACTGAGTGCTTTGTTTCGCCGCGTGCCAAAGAGGCTCCCAAGCCTCGTGAGCTTCCCAGTAGTAGCCGTGGTTGAAAAGGTCGATTCCCCAACGAAATACATCTGAGCCCAGAGCTTCCTCAACCGCGACGGTCACCGGGTCGCTTTGGTAACTGTGGCCCAAGGGATCGCGCACCGGATGAGGATGTTTGCCAGGCAGGTACGCATAGGTAGGAAAACTGTTTTCGGGCAGCAAGCGTGGTCGTGACATAGTTCCAGCAAACATGAAAGCACGCCCATGGCAATCATCCTGGCGGATGGGGCCGGATCGGCGTCCGCCTCTCACAGCCGTCGTCATGGGTAATGACGTAAATCAACCTGCTTCCAAGCAGCGAAATCCTGCCGGTCAATCTGGCATGAGTGCCGTAACCCGCTCCACGATCGCCGCGACAGCTTCTTGTGGCGACTTGCGCCCAAGCACCGCGAGTTGCACCTCCTCAAGGAAAGTCGCCTGCGCACGCACGGCTTCGGGAAAGGCCGGGAATGCCGGACGCGCCTTGGCCAGCGTGGCGGCTTCTACCTTTGCGAGCGGCTGGGATGCCGAGAATTCGGCATCCGCATAGGTGGATACGCGAACCGGTCCATTACCGTTTCGCGCCGCCCCAAGCGTGACCGCCTTGCTGGAGACCGCTTTGATGAAGCTCCAGGAAAGCTCCTTGTCGGTGGAATTGGCGGGGACCGCCATCGCCCATGATTCCACGACCGCCGCCATTTCCGCGCCGCCCGACAGCGCTTTGGAGCCAGGGAAGGCCATGGCTTTGATCTTGCCGGGGAAGGTGGACTGCTCGGGATTGTTGAGCTGGGCAAAGCGCGCGAAGGGCAGCACCCCAAAAGCAGCGCTGCCCTGCTGCAGCCAGGTCACCATGTCGTCGTTACGGGTGTGTCAGTACTTCCCGTTCGGGACACATTCCTCTCTGCCAATTATGCGACTTTCGAAGCACAAAACGCGAACATGTAGTGGCGGCCTATGTATTTTCCGACGTAAACAGCACTGGCTCACTTCGGCTATCGGCCGGCTTGTGAATGACCGGAAGGGGGCCGGAGAACGAACCCGCTGCGCGGGAGGGGCGCCTGCGGTTGAGGTAGAGATCAAGAACCGGTCGTCGCGCTCGCGTTGA
>NZ_JAMYLL010000045.1:0-46022 GCF_040318045.1 Mesorhizobium sp. M1338
CACGATGAACAGCCCAGCGCCATCTTGCTGCTCCTTACCCCCACGGGTTGGGGGGCCCCGCTATCCTACGATCGGCGCCAACGGCCGGGGGGCCACCGGGCGGTTGGCGTCCCTTACGAGACGACCACTTCATACAACGTCGCTTATGCAAGGTGGCCTCGCGAAGCGAGGTCGGATGAGGGGTGTTCCAGGGAACGCAAGCGTCTCACTCCGCTGGAACACCCCTCAACCGTCCCGGCGCTCCCACAGGGGGAGAAGGGAAGGCGCTATCTGGCCCTACACGCGCCGGTCACAATCAATTACTTTGCACCCATGAACCAGCACGCCAAGCTCAGAATCGGCCATTCGGCCTGTCCGCATGATTGCCCGTCGACCTGCGCGCTCGAGGTCGAACTGCTCGATGGCAACCGCATCGGTCGCGTCCATGGCGCCAAGGCCAACACGTATACCGCCGGTGTCGTCTGCGCCAAGGTCGCGCGTTATGCCGACCGCGTCCACCATCCCGACCGGCTTCTGAAGCCGCTGATCCGAGCTGGCGCCAAGGGCGACGGTGGCTGGAAGGAAGCGAGCTGGGGGGCAGCACTCGACCTCGTCGCCGAAAAGTTCATCGTGGCCGAGGAGAAATACGGTTCGGAGACGGTCTGGCCCTATTACTATGCCGGCACGATGGGGCTGGTGCAGCGCGATGGCATCGACCGGCTGCGCCATGCCAAGAAATATTCCGGCTTCTTCGGTTCGATCTGCACCAACCTGGCATGGACCGGCTGGATGATGGGGGCAGGCGCGCTGCGTGGTCCCGATCCGCGCGAGATGGCGAAATCCGATTGCGTGGTGATCTGGGGCACCAATGCGGTGGTCACGCAGGTCAACGTCATGACCCACGCCATCAAGGCGCGCAAGGAGCGTGGTGCCAAGATCGTCGTCATCGACGTCTACGAGAATGCGACGATGAAGCAGGCCGATCTCGGCCTGGTGCTGAAGCCCGGCACCGATGGCGCGCTGGCCTGCGCCGTCATGCATGTGCTGTTTCGCGACAGTCTCGCCGACCGCGCCTATCTCGAAAAGTACACCGACGACCCAAAAGGGTTGGAAGAGCATCTGAGGACGCGCACGCCGGAATGGGCGGCTGATATCACAGGCTTGACGGCCCCCGAGATCGAGGCCTTCGCCCGGCTTGTCGGCACGACCAAGAAAACCTATTTCCGGCTCGGCTATGGTTTTGCACGCCAGCGCAATGGCGCCGTCAACATGCATGCCGCGTCGTGCATCGCGGCTGTCACCGGCAGCTGGCAATATGAGGGCGGTGGCGCCTTCCACTCCAATTCCGGCATCTTCAAGCTCAACCAGGATGTGCTTGAAGGCACGAAGATGCGCGATCCCTCGATCCGTCATGTCGACCATTCACGTATCGGCCCGGTGCTGACCGGTGCCAGCGATGCGCTTTATGGCGGCCCGCCGGTAACGGCCATGCTGATCCAGAACACCAACCCGGTGAATGTCGCGCCCGAGCAGCGGCTGGTGAAGCAGGGTTTTATGCGCGACGACCTGTTCACCTGCGTGCATGAGCAGTTCATGACCGACACGGCCAAGCTCGCCGATGTCGTGCTGCCGGCGACGATGTTCCTGGAGCATGACGACGTCTACAAGGGCGGCGGCAACCAGCACATCACGCTTGGCCCCAAATTGATTGAGCCACCGGAAGGCCCGCGCACCAACCATTTCGTCATCGAGGAACTGGCTGAGCGCCTCGGGGTCGCCGACCGCCCGGGTTTTGGTCTCACCGAGCGCCAGCATATCGACATCATCCTGGGCAAGCGCGGGCTGGGCAGCTTCGACAGCTTGAAGGAGGACAAATGGGTCGACCTGCAGCCGGATTTCGAGACCGCGCATTTCATCAAGGGATTTGGCCATGCGGATGGTAAATTCCGCTTCCGCGCCGACTGGACCGGGCAGGCGGCGCCCAACAGGCCGCCGAGAAGCATGGGGCTGTTCGGGCCGGTGGAGCGGCTGCCGGAATTCCCTGATCATGTCGACCTGATCGAGGTCGCCGACGAGGCGCATCCGTTCCGGTTGGCGACGTCGCCGGCGCGCAATTTCCTCAACTCTACATTCTCGGAGACACCGGTATCGAAGGCCAGGGAAGGCCGGCCGGAGCTCTTGCTGCACCCCGACGATGCCGCGGCACATGGACTGGCCGACGGCGACCGCGTCGAGGTCGGCAATCAGCGTGGCGAGGTCGTGCTGCACGCAAAACTGTTCGACGGCATCAAGCGCGGCGTGGTCATCGCCGAAGGCATCTGGCCAAACAGCGCGCATGAGCGTGGCGAAGGCATCAACGTGCTGACCGGCGCCGATGCGCCGGCACCCTATGGCGGTGCCGCCTTCCACGACAACAAGGTCTGGCTGCGCGCGGCAGGCTAAGAACTCAGTTCCTTTCGCGCCAATCATACCGGCAGGATTTCGGCCGCCTTCCTTCGGTTTCGTCGGTAGCTGATGTCGTCGGCGATCCATTCCAACCAGCCGATCGTGGGCGCCGATATCGTTGAACTAAACCCGTCTCGCGACATCGCCAATCTGACCGCCGGCGTGGCGGCAAAACTCCTCAAGGAGATTGCCGGGATGATGGTCAAGACACATGGGTGACAGGCCCGCGAGGGTACGTTTTTAACGAAGACGATCTCCCGATGACGCCGGGGAAAGACTCAGCTACCTTCTGCTGTGCGGCGGACCTAATTATCCGCTTGGCCGGCGCTTCATTCTTCCTCCCAAGCGGCGCCGGCCTTCTTCCCCAAGAGCCTGCCGAACCGGAGCGTGAGCTGACGGCGACCTCAGCTCCGGACTCCACAGGCGGCATGAGGCAGGACACAAACTCGCAACGCCTAGTTCCGCCCGCGGCGCCTTGAGAATGCATCGGGGAAGCGCAAGCGAAGTCATCGCCGCCCTCGAACTTTGATCGCGCGCCTGGATGATCGGCAAGGGAACCAAATGCCGTTTCCTCGGTTGGTCCTGCTTCAATGCTTCAATGGAGTGTTGCAACCATGTTCCGTCTGCTTGTCGCCGGCGCTTTGGCTTATGTCGCCTATCGAATCGCCAGGAAGATGGTCGAGGACGTGCCCGATACAGTCGATCCGCTGCTTCTGCCACCGCCGCAACATGATCGCGAGGCCTTACGCCGGCAGTCAGCCGCCATGGGTGTCGATCCCGGGCGCTAGGGGCGATCCGTTTCCTCGGTCCGTGGGGCTCGGTCTGCCTCGCATTGACGTTGCGAACAAAGCAGAAACGATGCTTGATGGGCGATGAACCTCGCCGCCGCTGATTCGACCTTTCGGGAACCAACCGTCCAGCCTGCCTATCTCGCGCGGCTGAACGATGCCCAGCGCCAGGCCGTCGAGCATGGCGACGGCCAGATCGCTGGCCCGCTGCTGGTCATCGCCGGCGCTGGCTCCGGCAAGACCAACACGCTGGCTCACCGCGTCGCCCACCTGATCGTCAAGGGGGCGGACCCGCGCCGCATCCTGCTGATGACCTTTTCGCGCCGCGCCGCGTCCGAAATGGCCAGGCGTGTCGAGCGCATCGCCGGCGAAGTGCTCGGCCGCGACGCCGCGGTGATCGCCGACGCGCTGACCTGGGCCGGCACCTTTCACGGCATCGGCGCACGGCTGCTGCGCGACTATGCGCTGGAGATTGGCCTCGACCCGGCCTTCACCATCCATGACCGCGAGGATTCCGCCGACTTGATGAACCTGGTGCGGCACGAGCTCGGCTTCTCGAAAACGGAAGCGCGCTTTCCCACCAAGGGCACCTGCCTTGCCATCTATTCGCGTGCCGTCAATGCGCAGGCGCCGCTTAACGAGGTATTGGGGTCTGCCTTTCCCTGGTGCGCCGGCTGGGCCGAGCAGCTGAAACTGCTGTTCGCCGGTTATGTCGAGGCCAAGCAGTCGCAAAACGTGCTCGATTACGACGATTTGCTGCTCTACTGGGCGCAGATGACGGCCGAACCTGAAATAGCGGCCCATCTGGGCGGACGTTTCGACCATGTGCTGGTCGATGAGTATCAGGACACCAACCGCTTGCAGTCCTCGATCCTGCTGGCGCTAAAACCCGACGGCGCTGGGCTGACGGTGGTGGGCGACGATGCCCAGTCGATCTATTCGTTCCGTGCCGCCGAGGTTCGCAACATCCTCGACTTCCCAAAACAGTTCGCGCGGGCCGCCGACGTGGTGATGCTGGAGCGCAACTATCGCTCGACCGAAACCATTCTGGCCGCCGCCAATGCGGTGATCGGCGAGGCCTCGGAGCGCTTCACCAAAAACCTGTGGTCCGAGCGCAAATCGACCGACAGACCAAAACTGGTGACCGTGCGCGACGAGGTCGAGCAGGCCAATTTCGTCTGCGACACCATCCTGGCCGAGCGCGAGGCCGGCACGGCACTGAAATCCCAGGCGGTGCTGTTTCGCGCCTCGCATCACAGCGGACCGCTGGAGATCGAACTGACCCGCCGCAACATTCCTTTCGTCAAGTTCGGCGGCCTGAAGTTCCTCGATGCCGCCCATGTCAAGGATGTGCTGGCGGTGCTGCGCTTTGCCGAAAACCCGCGCGACCGCGTCGCCGGCTTCCGCGTGCTGCAACTGATGCCGGGCATCGGCCCTTCGGCCGCCGCGCAGATCGTCGAGACGATGACGACGGCGCTCGACGAAGCGATGGGCCTGGCCGGCTGGCGCCCGCCGCAACGCGCGGCCGATGACTGGCCGGGCTTCGTCTCGCTCTATTCCGGCCTGCGGGCCGGCGCCAAATGGCCTGCCGATCTCGAACAGATCAGGCTGTGGTACGAGCCGCATCTGGAACGCATCCACGAGGATGCTACAACGCGGCGTGCCGATCTGTTGCAGCTTGAGCAGATCGGGTCGGGTTACGCCTCGCGCGAACGGTTTCTCACCGAACTGACGCTCGATCCGCCGGACGCGACCAGCGACCAGGCCGGGCCGCCGCATCGCGACGAGGACTATCTGATCCTGTCGACCATCCATTCGGCCAAGGGCCAGGAATGGAAGAATGTCTTCGTGCTCAACACGGTCGACGGCTGCATTCCGGCTGATCTCGGCGTCGGCACCAAGGAAGATATCGACGAGGAGCGCCGGCTGCTCTACGTGGCGATGACGCGGGCCAAGGACAATCTCAATCTGGTCATGCCGCAACGCTTCTTTCCGCACGGCCAGGCGGCGCGCGGCGACCGCCATCTCTATGCTTCGCGCACCCGCTTCATCCCGGCTTCGATCCTTGCGGCATTCCAACAGGTATCGTGGCCGACCGCGCAAGCGGCGCAGGGCAGGGCGGCCCGGCCGGAGGTGCGCGTCGACATCGGCGCTCGCATGCGCGGCATGTGGAAATAGTCTCAAGGGTCGGCGCATGCCCCAACCACCGACCAGGATAGCCCTCGCGGGCGCGCTGGGCCGCATGGGTCGCCAGATGGCCGACGCCGTGCAGGCCGATGCGCGGCTGGCGCTAGCCTCACGTTTCCACCGGTCGGGGACTGTCGGCGAAGGTCTGGTGAGCCGCGACGAGGCGCTTGCCATGGCCGATGTCGTGATCGATTTCACCACGCCGGCTGCCTCGGCCGACCTGGCCAGGGTCTGCGCCGAGCGCGGCGGGCCGGCCCTGGTCATTGGCTCGACAGGATTCAGTGCCGCTGAGTTGGCGACCATCGCCGATGCCGCGAAAACCATCGCCATCGTGCGCTCCGGCAGCTTTTCGCTTGGGCTCAACATGCTGGTCGGGCTGGTCGAGCGGGCGGCGAAAGCGCTCGAGCCCGACGACTGGGATGTCGAGATTGTCGAGGCGCATCATCGCCACAAGATCGATGCGCCGTCGGGGACGTCGCTGATGCTCGGGCAAGCCGCCGCCGGCGGGCGCGGCATCGACCTGGGGACGGTCGCAAGGCGGGTCCGCGACGGCGTTACCGGCCCGCGTCCAGCCGGCGAGATCGGCTTCGCGGTGATGCGCGGCGGCAGCATCATTGGCGAACACAGCGTCGGCTTCTGCGCCGAGGGCGAGACCGTGACCCTGTCGCATTCGGCGCAGGACCGTGTCATGTTCGCGCGCGGCGCCATCGCCGCCGCACTCTGGGTGAGGGGCCGACCGCCCGGCGAATATGACATGCGCGACGTGCTTGGGTTCAACGCCTCGTGATGAGCAATCCCGCCCGATTTCATCTATTCCGCTCATCGAACGGCTGAAAGCCAGCTGAAAGCTTGGGCATGCCATGACGGGGCCGCGGTGTTCACCGCGTGACCGGCCCTTGGTGGCCGGTGAGGAGGAAATGCGGCGCAGCCTGTCGGCGCGCCGCCCAGGTGGAGGAAGTTTCGTGACAGGTATCATCTCGAAGTGCGCCTTGCGTTCAGCGACGCTGGCGTTGGCCATCGCCGCAACGAGTGCCACGGCGGCATCGGCGGCCGACAAGATCACCATCATCGTCGGCGGCATGGAGAAGCAAATCTATCTGCCGGCCGTGCTCACCCAGCAGCTCGGCTACTTCAAGGACCAGGGGCTCGATGTCGAACTGGTCAACTCGCGCGCCGGCGTCGAGGCCGAGAATGAACTGCTGGCCGGCGCCGTGCAGGGCGTCGTTGGTTTTTACGACCACACCGTCGACCTGCAGTCGAAGGGCAAATACATCCAGTCGATCGTCCAGTTCAGCCAAGCGCCGGGCGAGGTCGAGCTGGTCTCCGCCAAGCATCCCGAAATCAAATCGCCGGCCGACTTCAAGGGCGCCACGCTCGGCGTCACCGGCCTCGGCTCGTCGACCGATTTCCTCAGTCAGTATCTGGCCGTGCGCAACGGCCTGAAGCCTGGCGACTATACGCTGCTGCCGGTCGGCGCCGGCAACACCTTCATTGCCGCCGTCAAGCAGGATCAGATCCAGGCCGGCATGACCACCGAGCCGACGATTTCCCAATTGCTGAAGACCGGTGAGGCCAGTGTCCTGGTCGACATGCGCACGCCTGAAAAGACCAAGGAAGCGCTGGGCGGCCCCTATCCGGCGGCGTCCTTCTACGTCCAGTCCGCCTGGCTCGAAGACCACAAGGATGAGGCACAGAAGCTCGCCAATGCCTTCGTCATGACGATGAAGTTCATCGCCACGCATTCGGCCGGGGAGATCGCCGACAAGATGCCGAAGGACTACTACGCCGGCAACAGGGATCTCTACGTGCAGGGGCTGGCCGGCGGCAAGGCGATGTTCACGCCGGACGGCCGCATGCCGGCCGACGGCCCGCCAACCGTGCTCAAGGTCCTCTCGACATTCTCCAAGAGCCTGCAAGGCAAGCAGATCGACCTGTCGAAGACCTACACGACGGCGTTCGTCGACGCCGCCAAGTAGCGTCGCCCGACGGGCAGGGGCTTCCATCTCTGCTCGTTGAAGAACAACGGCTTGCGCCGCTTGCTTGAATGTAACCGCAGCGGCACGGCCCTTGCCGGACCACCAGGAGACCCGCGGCCGCGCCGTGGGCTCCCTTGCCCCATTGCGACAGGAGTGTGCCATGCAACTGCAACCCATGGCGGCCAAGAGGCTGTCTCAGGCCGCGCCGCCAGCTGACGCCGCGATCGCCATCGACGACGTGACATTGCGCTTCGTCACGCCGGACGGCCATATGATGACGGCGATCCGCGATTTCACCATGACAGTGGCGCGCGGCGAATTCGCTTGCGTCGTCGGGCCGACCGGCTGTGGCAAGTCGACGACGCTCAATCTCGTCACCGGGCTGCTGCGCCCGACGACCGGCAATGTCCGTGTCATGGGCAGCCCCGTCACCGATATCAGCCGCGACATTGGCTTCGTCTTCCAGGCTGACGCGCTGTTTCCCTGGCGCAGCGTCATCGACAATGTCGCCGCCGGCCCGCTCTATCGCGGCATGCCAAAGGCGCAGGCCTATGAGCGGGCGCGTGACTGGATCGCCCGTGTCGGCCTCGGCCGCTTCGAAAAGCACTATCCGCACCAGCTGTCCGGCGGCATGCGCAAGCGCGTCGCGCTCGCCCAGACCTTCATCAACCAGCCCAAGATCCTGCTGATGGACGAGCCGTTCAGCGCGCTCGACATGCAGACGCGCACCGCCATGCAGGACGAGCTGCTGGGTCTGTGGTCGCAGCAGAAGTCTTCCGTCGTGTTCGTCACTCACGACCTGGAGGAGGCAGTGGCACTGGCCGACAAGGTCTATGTTCTGACGGCCGGGCCGGGCACGGTCAAGAGCGTCTACCACATCGACCTGCCGCGTCCGCGCGTCATGGCCGACATTCGCTACGACCCGAAATTCGTCGAGATCGCCAAGGTGATCTGGAACGACCTGCGCGAGGAAGTGCAGCTCGGCCAGAGCCGCACCTTGCAAACCGGCCATTGAAGCGGGTCGCCGACCCGCTCCAATGGTTTTGTTTTCGCAATTCCGGACGGAAAACCGCTTGGCACTTTTCCTGGAATTGCTCTGAGAGGAGACGCTGCCATGACCGCCATATCTCCCACCACTTCCCAGGCCGCCGTCCGCGATGCCTCCATCGCCGTTGCCGAAGGCCGGGCGAAGGCACGGGTGCGCCGCCGGCATGCGCTGGTCATCGGCCTGCGCCTGGCTATCCTGGTCGTCTTCCTCGGCCTATGGGAACTCGGTGCCGACCACGACATCATCGATCCGTTCTTCTTCGCCAGCCCGTCCGGTATCTGGGACCAGATCTGGGTGTGGGTCACCGAGGGCACGTCGCAAGGGCCGCTCTGGGTGCAGATCTATGTGACACTCGAGGAAACCTTCCTCGGCTTCGTCATCGGCGCCGTCGGAGGCATCGCCGCGGGCATCATCCTCGGCCGCAACCGACTGCTGGCGGACGTCTTTTCGATCTACATCAAGATCGCCAACTCGGTGCCGCGCGTCGTGCTGGGCTCGGTGTTCATCATCGCGCTCGGCCTCGGCATGGCCTCCAAGGTGGCGCTCGCCGTGGTAATGGTGTTCTTCGTCGTTTTCGCCAACGCCTTCCAGGGCGTGCGCGAAGCCGACCGGGCGATGATCGCCAACGCCCAGATCCTCGGCGCTTCGCCATTCCAGATCACCCGCACCGTCATCATCCCGTCGGCGATGAGCTGGATCCTGGCCAGCCTGCATGTCAGCTTCGGCTTTGCCCTGGTCGGCGCGGTGGTCGGCGAATTCCTCGGCGCCAAGCAAGGCATGGGCCTGCTGATCTCGACGGCGCAGGGCGCCTTCAACGCCAATGGTGTCTTTGCCGCCATGATCATCCTGGCGGTGATGGCGCTGGTGGTGGAGTTCATCATCACCCGCTTCGAGAACTATGTCGTCAAATGGCGGCCGGCGCCGTTCAACGAGCAGGGGACCTGATCCACTTCGGCATGCCGCGATCAGGCCAAAGGCAACCTTACCTCAACCACCAGGCCACCGGTCGCGCCATCTCCAAGGGTGACGCGTCCGCCGGCATTTTCGACGACCTCGCGTACGATGGCGAGGCCAAGCCCGCTGCCTTCCTCGGTCGAACCGGCAATGCGGTAGAAGCGTTCGAACACATGATCTCGCTCGTCCGCCGGAATGCCGGGCCCATCATCGGCGACCGTCAGCACGGCTTTGCCGTCGATGACCGCCAGCTTCACCGTGACGCTGCCGCCGGCTGCCGAGTAGCGAAGCGCATTGTCGACAAGATTGACGATCATCTCGCGCAGCATGGTGCCGTCGCCGATGACCGGCACGGGGCCAGCCTCCTCGAGGCCGAGATCGATCCTGCGAGCGATCGCCGCCGGCGCCTGGGTTTCCAGCACGTGCCGGGCGGCGTCGGTCAGGTCGATGCGGTCGGCGCGCGGCCGCCGGCTACCGGGTTCGGCTCGCGATAGCGTCAGCAACTGTTCGGCCAGCCGCGCCAGCTTGCCGGAGCTTGCCTGCAGCGCCACCAGGGCTTCCTGTCGCGCCTCCGCAGCACTTTCGCGAAGCGCGTAGCTCGCCTGTGTCGACAGCAGCGCCAGCGGTGTGCGCAACTGGTGCGCCGCGTTCGCGATGAAGCGGCGTTGCGCCGCCATCTGCGCGCGCACCCGCTCCATGTAGGCGTTCAACGCATCGATCAGCGGCTGAATCTCGCTTTGCGCCCCCGGCACTTCGACCGGATCGAGATCGCTGCGGCCTGGAGAGCGCACCGCGTCGCGCAGCCGGATCAGCGGTGCCAGGCCGCGACGCAGGCCAAGCAGCACGAAGATGCCGGCAATGGCCACCAGCGCCAGTTGCTGGGCAAAGGCGCTGAGCCACAGCCGTTTCACCATGGCATCATGCCCGGCCAGCGTGACACCAACGGTGACGGATATTGGCGAGTCAGCGCCGGCGCCGACCACCGCATGACTGAATGTCAGCAGCCGCAGCGCGTGGTCGCGATAGACCGCTTCCGTGCTGGGCTGCCTCGGACCCTCGGGCAGGTCGGGGTAGCCGGTCAGCAAACGCCCGCCAGCCGTCTCGACACGATAATAGACGCTGTCGCGATCGCCGGTGTCGAACATCTCGATCGCCGCCGGCGGCACCGTGGCGTCGAGCACGCCGTCGACAATGGCAACCTGCTCGGCGATGGCGCGCGCCGAACCCAACAGCATCCGGTCCGTGACCAGATCGGCGGTCGCCTGCGCGCTGCGGTGGCTGGTCCACAGGTTGATGGTGGCGAGCCCGGCGAGCGGCAGCACTACCCAGGCCAGCAACTGCAAACGGAGGCTGCTGGTCCTCATGGCGCCAAATCGTCATGACGCAAGAGATAGCCGAGGCCACGCAAGGTGGCGATCTGGACACGAGATCCTTCGAGCTTCTTGCGTACACGGTGCACATAGATCTCGATGGCGCTAGGGTCGGCGTCGGTCTCGAAATCATAGATCGCGGCCGACAACGCCGCCTTGCTCACCGTGCGCCCGGCCTTGACCATCAATTGCTCCAGCACTGCGTGTTCGCGCGGCGTCAGCGCCAACGTCTCGCCAGCGAGCGAAAACAGCCGGGTATTGGTGTCGAAGACGAGATCGCCGCAGGCGACGACGGGCGCGGTGCGGTCATTGGCGCGGCGCAGCTGCACGCGGATGCGAGCCTCCAGCTCCTCGATCTGGAACGGCTTTGCCAGATAATCGTCGGCGCCTTCATTGAGGCCCTTGACGCGGCCGTCGAGGCTGGCATTGGCGGTCAGCACGATCACCGGCACACGGTTGCCGCGCGCCCGCAACATGCGCAGCACCTCTAGCCCGCCCATGCGCGGCAATGCCAGGTCGAGGATGACAAGCGCGTGGTCGCCGGCGGCCAGGGCATGCTCGACATCCTCGCCATCATGGACGACGTCCACCACATAGTTCGCCTGACGCAGGGTCTTGCCCAGCCAGTCGGCCAGGTCGCGATTGTCTTCGACGAGCAGCAGCCGCATCTCTATCGCTGTCCTGGGGTGCGGTTCACCCGGATTTCCATCTGTTTCTTCGACTGGCACAGCCAGGTCGCGCCCGATTGATGATCGTGCACCAGCGATAATATCGATCCATCCGCAAGGCAAATGCTGGAGATCCCGAGGTTCAGGCGGCGGCGCCTTCGCACAAATCGAACCGATCGGTTCGTCTTCTGTTGACGGACCGTGCAGCATGTGGTGAACGCCGGCTCGGTGAACGGTCGCGCCCGGCGGTGGGGGTTTCTGCCAACAATCTGATTTTGATGAATAAAATAATGACCGCGGAGGCTGTTTGTCGAATTTCAAGGGCCGAAATCGCACGATCCGTGGAACATCTTCGTGATTGGAATCCGTGGCGGGGCAAACCCATCTCGGGGTGGTCCGAGCGACGCGAAATTCCTCCCAAGGGCACGCCACCAGACGGACAGAACAAAGAAATACTGGAGTAAACAAAATGACCAAGATCGCTCTTACCGCCGCCGCCATCCTCGTCGCCTCGGGCACTGCTTTTGCCGGCAGCGACAATTACGGCTCTTACAATGCCAACCAGCCGGTTCCCAACCAGTCGCCTTCGAGCCAGTCGACTTTCAACATCGACACCTCGCACACCGGCTCGATCCTGAAGCCCTCGAAGGCACAGGGCGACGCCAACGCCAAGGTGCCGGCTGAGTCTGGCCAGGGCATCTGGGGCCGCTAATCTAGGCTAGTCTCGACTACCAAGTCTGACTACAAAGAGCGGTGGGCTTGGCCCGCCGCTCTTGTTTTTTGCGCGGAGTAGCGCCGCCGGGGGCGCCGGCTCAAGCAGCCAATCCTCGCCGTCGGCAACAAACAGTTCTCGCCCAAAAATAAAGTTGGATTGGCCGGGGTCCGCTGCATGGCAGGCTTGGCCTGCCGCGCCTGGATCCTAGCCCAGATCCTTCGGCCGCAGACAATGTGTCAGCCGGGCGCAGGACAGGCCCGACCAGTCGCCCTCGAAGACGAAGCGCGCGAGGGCTGCCGTCGGGAATCTTTCCTCGAGCTTCTTGCGCGCCTTGGCCTCCGACCCTGGCCCGGCAAGCTGTCTGGCCAGGTCTTCCAGGCCCGGATTGTGGCCGATCACGAGCAAGCTGCCACCCGACGGGTCGACCTGATGAATCTGGCTTAGAATATCCGCCGCTGAAGCGTCGTACAGCGCCTTGGCGAATACGACCTTGGGATGCGCGGGCAGTTCCGCCGCCACCAGCCGCCAGGTGTCGCGGGCGCGCAGTGCCGGCGACACCAGCGCCAGGTCCGGCAGCCAGTCGCGCGCCGCAAGCTCGCGCCCCATCAAGTGTGCCGCCTTCAATCCGCGGTCGGTGAGTGGACGGTCGAAATCATCGAGTGCCGGATCGTCCCAACTCGATTTGGCGTGGCGAAGCAGGAGAAGCTGTTTCATCGCCACGCTCTCGGCTCACGGCGTGATGCGCGCCAGGTGCTCGAGGTCGGCTTCCTCGCGCAGCGGGTCAGGGGCCATCACCACCGAGGTGCTGTTGTCGGCATCGTCGGCAAAGTGCGCAAGCACGGTGCGGCCGGCCTCCATGCGCGCCTTGCCTTCGGCGACCAGCCCCAGCGCCAGCGGATAGAGCCGGTGCTCGGTCTTCAGCACGCGGGCAGCCAGTGTATCCGCATTGTCGCCAACCATCACCGGCACGGCCGCCTGGGCGATGATCGGGCCGTCATCCATCTCGGAGGTGACGAAATGCACGGTGCAGCCATGGATGCGCATGCCGGCGGCGAGTGCGCGCGCATGAGTATCGAGCCCCTTGAAAGCCGGCAGCAGGGCAGGGTGGATGTTGATCATGCGGCCCTGCCATTTCTGGACGAAGCCGGGGGTGAGGATGCGCATGTAGCCGGCCAGCGCCACGATCTCGGCATTGAATGCCACGAGCGCCGCGTCGATGGCGGCATCATGCGCCTGCTTGCTGCCATGGTCGGCGCGCGAGATGACCTGCGTGGCGATGCCGCGCGCCCTGGCGATGCCGAGGCCGGCGGCGTCGGCCTTGTCGGAAATGACGCCGACGATCTCGGCCGGGAAGGCCGGGTCGCTGGCCGCCGCGATCAGCGCGGTCATGTTGGAGCCGCGCCCCGAGATCAGGACAACGGTGCGTTTCCTCTGTACGCTCATAGGCCGATCGAGCCCCGATAGATGACGCCGGCATCTCGGCGCGGCACGATGCGGCCGATCGGCGTCACCGTCTCGCCGGCCTCCTGCAGCACGGCGGCGACCTGCGCCGCCTGGCCGGACGCGACCGCCAAAATCATGCCGATGCCGCAATTGAAGGTGCGCATCATCTCTTCCGGCTCGACGCCACCGGTCTTGGCCAGCCACGAGAACACTGGAGGGACGTCGATCACCTCGAGGTCGAGCTCGGCCGAAAAATCCTTGGGCAGCACGCGCGGAATGTTTTCCGGGAAGCCGCCGCCGGTGATGTGGGCGAGCGCCTTGATGCCATGCGTGTTGCGGATGGCCTTGAGGATCGACTTGACGTAGATGCGGGTCGGCTCGAGCAGCGCCTCTGCCAGGGTGGCCTCGTCGTTGAACGGCGCCGGATCGCCCCACGCCAGGCCGCTGACGGCGACGATGCGGCGCACCAGCGAATATCCGTTCGAATGCAGGCCCGAGGAAGCGAGGCCCAGCAGAACGTCGCCTTCGACGATGTCGTCGGTGGGCAAGAGCTGGCCGCGTTCCGCCGCGCCCACCGCAAAGCCGGCAAGGTCGTAGTCGTTGCCATGATACATGCCGGGCATCTCGGCCGTCTCGCCGCCGATCAGCGCGCAGCCGGCCTGGCGGCAGCCCTCGGCGATGCCGCCGACGATCGCGGCACCCTGGTCGGGATCGAGCTTGCCGGTGGCGAAATAGTCGAGGAAGAACAGCGGTTCGGCTCCCTGCACGACGATGTCGTTGACGCACATGGCGACGAGATCGATGCCGATCGTGTCGTGCTTGCCGGCATCGATGGCGATCTTGAGCTTGGTGCCGACGCCGTCATTGGCCGCCACCAGCACCGGATCCGTGAAGCCGGCGGCCTTGAGGTCGAACAGGCCGCCGAAGCCGCCGATCTCGCCGTCGGCGCCCGGCCGGCGCGTCGCGCGCACCAGCGGCTTGATCTTCTCGACCATGAGATTGCCCGCGTCGATATCGACGCCGGCCTCGGCATAGGTGAGCCCGTTCCTGCGCTTGCTCGTTTTGGGCTGGCCCGTTTTGGGCTGGCTTGTGTCGCGCTTGCTCATCGCAATTTTCCTGCTCGTTTGCGGGCTCTTCGCATGAACGGCTGCGCCTCGCAAGGATGACGACAGAATGGTTGGCTTTTACCCCGATAAAAACGAGGCGATGGCGCCCCTTGTGCAAAATCTCCTCGGCCCTCGTTTCTCATCGGAGGCAAAACCTCGCGTCTCCATTTTCGCCTCACCCCTTTGCATCCTTGTATGTAGTTGTTGTTGGTGCTCTGTTGCCATGCATCAGGCATTGGGGGACAAGGCATGCTCAATCCTTCGCAACAGATCATGAGACTAGGCTTCGGATTCGCCGTGTCACAGGCGCTGCGCGTCATTATCGAACTCGGCATCCCCGATCTCCTGGCTGCCAGCGAGCGGTCGGTAGATGAACTGGCGGCTGCCACTCAATCGGATGCTGACTCGCTTTATCGTGTAATGCGACTTCTCGCGCCTGAAGGGGTGTTTAGGGAAGTGCTGCCCCGTCATTTCGAGTTGACGGAGGTTGGTGCGGTGCTGCGCTCCGATCGGCCGGGTCCCCGTGACTTCATCCGTATGATCAACAGCGAGGCCTATCTTGCCTTCGAGCAGCTGCTGCATTCTGTCCGCACCGGAAAGCCGGCCTTCGACAAGGTGTTCGGGAGCCCAAGGTTTGACTGGCTGTCGGAACATCCGGAACAGGCTGCCTTGTTTCAGCGTGCCATGGTCGCCCTGAGCCAAGGCAGTAACGAGGCCGTTGCCGAAGCCTATGATTTCAAGCCGTTCACGCGGATCGTCGACGTTGGCGGCGGACATGGCCAGCTTCTCTCGGCGATCCTGGCTCGCAACCCTCATCTGGACGGCGTGCTTTTCGATCTGCCGTCGGGCGTCGCGGCAGCACGCCAGGGTGCCGGAGGCGACCTGCCGCGTACCGAATTTGTCGCCGGTAATTTCTTTGAAAGTGTTCCCACCGGGGACGTCTACGTCATCAAGAAGGTCGTTCACGATTGGGATGATGGGCGTGCCGTGGAGATCCTGCGAAATTGCCGCAAGGCAATGCTGCCGAACGGGAAGGTGCTTGTGGCCGAGACGCTCGTGCCGCCAGGTGACGAACCGAACCAGATCAAGGGTATCGACGTGGTCATGCTCGCCGTCACTGGCGGCCTAGAAAGAACGCGGGTCCAATATGCAAGCTTGTTCGACGTCGCTGGGCTACGCCTTGAACGAGTGATTCAGACCCAAGGACCCATTTCCATCCTTGAGGCATCGGCGGTCTGACCAAAGAAGTTGTCGCCGCGAGCCCAGGTCGCGGTACTTCGCTGTCCAGCGACCGCACCTTTTCCGTGAAGGTTAGGGATATCGCATGTCGAGATGGCCGGCAGGGCATAGGGGTTCAAACAGACCTTTGCCATGTCTGGCGCTTCTCCCTTGCGATCCTCCTTCGTCTCCATCATTTATCGGCAAGCAAACCCAACAGGCACGCATTTGACCGTCCCCAATCTGATCACCATCCTGCGCTTTGTTCTGGTGCCGGCGGTGGTGCTGGCAATGCTGCAGGCGCGCTGGGACTGGGCCTTTGCCGGGTTCCTCGTTGCCGGCATTTCCGACGGCGTCGACGGTTTTATCGCCCGCCGGTTCAACCAGCAGTCAACGCTCGGCGCCTATCTCGACCCGATGGCCGACAAGCTGCTGCTGGTTTCGGTCTTCGTCGTCATGGGCTTCATCGGGCAATTGCCGCTCTGGCTCGTCGTGACCATGGTGTCGCGCGACGCGTTGATCGTCTGCGCCGTTGTGTTGTCCACCGTCATGGCCCATCCGGTCGAGATGAAGCCGCTTTTCGTGTCGAAGGCCAACACCGCCATCCAGATCGTGCTGGCCTCGGTGGTGCTCGGCGAACTTGCCCTGTCGGTTCACCTCGACCCGCTAAGGCCAGGCCTCATATTGCTGTCCGGGGTCTTGACCGTGGCTTCGGCCGCGGCCTATCTCGTGGCTTGGCTGAGGCATATGAGCGGCTATGGCGAAGGCTCCAAACCGGGCACCTGATCAAGAATCCATCGAAGCGGCCGCCGAGGCCGCGGCGGCAGGCGAAACTGCGTCTCTGGCGTTTCGCCGCCAGATCCGCTTCTGGCTGATCAGCGCCGTCCTGCTGGCGCTGTTCCTCTACGTCTTTTCAGGCATCCTTTTGCCGTTCGTCGCCGGCATGGTGCTGGCCTATTTCCTCGATCCGGTCGCCGACCGGCTGCAGCGGCTCGGCCTGTCGCGCTTCATGGCGACGGTGGTCATCCTCATCACCTTCCTTATCGTGCTGGTGCTGGCCTTCGTCATCCTCATTCCGGTGCTGGCGACGCAGATGGCCGATTTCGCCGGCAAATTGCCGGAATACCTGACCCGGCTGCAGAGCCTGATCACTTCTTTCGATCCGAAATGGCTGGAACAGAAGTTCGGTGTCAACGCCAATGGCTTGCGCGACGGACTGAATTCGCTGCTGACCTCCGGCTTCGGCCTGCTCACCACGGTCTTCACCTCGATCTGGAGTTCCGGCGTGGCGCTGGTCTCGGTGGTCAGCCTGTTCGTGGTGACGCCGGTGGTCGCCTTCTACATGCTGCTCGACTGGGACCGCATGGTGGCGGTCATCGACAGCTGGGTGCCGCGCGACAATGTCGCGACGGTGCGCGCCATCGCCAAGGACATCAACACCGCCACCGCCGGCTTCGTGCGCGGCCAGGGTACGCTGTGCCTGGTGCTGGGCGCCATGTACGCCACCGGGCTGACGCTGACCGGGCTGAATTTCGCCATCCTCATCGGCCTGTTCGCCGGGCTGATCTCCTTCATTCCCTATGTCGGCTCGCTGACCGGGCTGGTGCTGGCCGTCGGCGTCGCCTTCGTTCAGTTCTGGCCGGACTGGACGATGATCGTCGCCGTCGCGGTGGTGTTCTTCATCGGCCAGTTCATCGAGGGCAACATCCTGCAGCCGCGGCTGGTCGGCAAAAGCGTCGGCCTGCATCCGGTGTGGCTGATGTTTTCGCTGTTTGCCTTCGGCGCGCTGTTCGGCTTCGTCGGCTTGTTGATCGCGGTGCCGGCTTCCGCTGCCGTTGCCGTGCTGGTGCGGTTTGCCATAGCCCGCTATCTCGAATCGCCGCTTTACAAAGGTCACGGCGCGGGGCCTGTGCCACAGCTTCCGGCCGATCGCGGCGGCGGCCACCGCACGCAACCGCGTCGCTGACGTGACTGCCCAGCCAACCGATCCGCCGCGCCAGTTGCCGCTCGATCTCGGCCATGGCACCGGCTATTCGCGCGACGAGCTCGTCGTCTCCGGCACCAACAACCAGGCTGTAGCCTTGGTCGATCGCTGGCCGGACTGGCCTTCGCAGGTGGTGGTGCTGGCCGGTCCCGCAGGCTCGGGCAAGACACATCTGGCCTCCATATGGCGCAAACGCGCCAACGCGGTTGCGATCGACGCCAAGCGTATCGGTGACAGCATCGCCAATCTCGGCGCCCGCCCGGCACTGATCGACGATGTCGATACCGGAGCGGTTGATGAACATGGCCTGTTCCATCTGATCAATGCGGTGCGTGGTGCCGGGTCCACGCTGCTCCTGACGGCGCGACGCTTTCCCTCGGCCTGGGGTGTCAGGCTGCCTGACCTTTCCTCACGGTTGAAGGCGGCGGCGACGGTCGAGATCCATGAGCCCGACGATCTCTTGCTTGCCGGCGTCATCACCAAGCTGTTCGCCGACCGCCAGGTCGAGGTCGAGCCGCATGTCGTGCAATACCTGGTGCGCCGTATCGAGCGCTCGCTGGCGACAGCGATGCGCGTGGTGGAAAGGCTGGATCGCACCGCGCTCGAGCGCAAGACGCCGATCACGCGCACGCTCGCCGCGGAAACCGTCAGCGCCATGGATGAAGGGCAAGGCGAGTTCGAGATTTGAGGGCGCCGCCGGGTCAGCGAGAGACGAAACCCTGCTCGGCCATGCAACCGCGAAACACTTCGTGCGACGTAATTGCATGAGTTTGCCGGCTGGCCCCGGTCCTGCCTGCGCTCCAAATCAGGTTGTAGGCCCTGGGAGTGAGGCGCTTGGGTTCTCGCCCGGCGAGCTTGCCTTCAAATGCATCGAGCGATCGCCGGTGCCGCGGCGGTGGACATTCCCAACGGCAATCATCAGCCTCCATTGCTTCGGTTGTTGAAGCGGACCATTCGATGGTCTGTCTCTCTGCTGAGTTATGGACCATCGAATGGTCCATAAGGAGCGACCAATGCAAGTATCTGTCACCGATGCCAAGGGGCAGTTGACCGAGTTGGTGCGCCGTGCGGAGGCGGGCGACGAGGTCATTCTGACCCGTCACGGCCATGCCGCGGTGCGGCTGGTCCCCATCAAGGCAATGCCCGACAGGGTGGGCCGCCGCGCGCTCCTGGAAGCCGCGCGTGCGGCAGGGGCTGCCAAGGCGAAGGCCGGACCGTCCGCTGCCCGTAGCCAGGATTTCCTCTATGGTGATGATGGCCTGCCCGAATGATCGCGGTCGACACCTCGGCTCTCATGGCGATTGTTCTTGATGAGCCCGATGCGAACCTGTGTATCGCCGCCCTCGAAGCCGGGGATGACGTTCTGATCTCCGCCGGCACCGTGGCCGAAGCCTTGATCGTCGCGGCACGACGCAATGTCGGTGAAGAGTTGTCCGGCCTGATCGACGGACTTGGTTTCGAGATAGTGGCGGTGACGCCGGCCTCGGCGCGCCGCATCGCCGAGGCTTATGCTCGATGGGGCGAGGGCAACCACCCGGCTGGACTCAATTTCGGCGACTGCTTCGCCTACGAAGTGGCGAAGGAGCATGCCTGCCGCCTGCTTTATGTCGGCGGCGATTTTTCTAAGACCGACATAGAGAGTGTGCTCTAGGAACCATAGCAGGGTGACCATCGCCGGGGCATTTGCATTGCCAGGGATGGTGGATGGTCGGAGTGGAGAGATTCGAACTCCCGACCCTCTGGTCCCAAACCAGATGCGCTACCAGGCTGCGCTACACTCCGAACGGTCTGTTGCCTATTCATTTCAGTGGAGCATGGCAAGTGCAAAAACCTTGCCGCCATGCGCATTGCGCAGTAATGACGGTCGAAGGGTGGCGATGCTGCCTTGCACAATAACGAGGTGGCCATGTCCGCGCGCATTTTCAGCCCTGCCAAAACCGCGATGCAGTCCGGCAAGGCCAAGACCGGCTACTGGGTGCTGGAATTCGACCCCGAGATGCGCAAGAAGATCGACCCGCTGATGGGCTATACGACGTCGGGAGACATGAGAAGCCAGATCAGGCTCACCTTCGATACGCGCGAAGAGGCGGTGGCCTATGCCGAAAAGGAAGCACTCGCCTACCGCGTCGAGGAGCCGAAAGAGACCAAGCGCCGCCAGATTTCCTATGCGGAGAATTTCCGCTATGACCGCAGGACGCCCTGGACGCATTGAACGGCGGCCAGCGTCAAGTATCCAGCCGGCCCAAAGGCCGGCCAGCGGTCCCGTAGCTCAGCTGGATAGAGCACCGGCCTTCTAAGCCGATGGTCACAGGTTCGAATCCTGTCGGGATCGCCAGTAATTTCAAAGACTTGTGCCGGTGGTCTGATCAATGCCGCAAGCCCTGGCATCCAGCGACTGTCAGCGCCGCAACTCTATGCAGCAGGGAATCCAGTCTGGACTTGCAGCCCATTCGGCGCGGCGCTCCGGAATTATTTCGTGATCTGGCAGGGTTGGAACCTTAGCTCTCATAACGCGTTCGGGGCCTTGTATTCGCGGTGCCTATTAAAAAGGCAATGTGCGGGCCGGCGAATGGGTGGGGCAAAACAAGCGCGGGTTGGGGGAGGAGAAGCCAGGCTATGTCGAAACGTGAAATTGGAACGTCCCCTTCGTTGGGGCGGCGTATCGCTGAACTCAGGGCGAGAATGCAGGATGCGGAAATTTCCGACCATGAGATGAAAACGTTTCACAAGGTCGCCGCCATCATGGGGCCGGGCGACGGCTCCCTACGGCTGGATGCCGACGATCTAATCGCGGCATCCTTCGTTGTCGAGACGCTGGGCGAACAGGCGTCCAACCGCTGACATTTCCCTCCATCAGCCCGAAGTTCTGATCGCGAGAGCCAGCGCGGCCGCCGTCGGCGGCCGTTGCCATGCCGCCCGATATTCAATTGGAGGGAAAGTCTTATCAATTTGTTTGCGTTGGTCCGTCATGGTAGCGGCGACTAACGGAGTTGAACGCGATGAGGATCGATCTGTCGCCGACGAGTTGGGGCAGGGTGATCGCTGTGACCATCGCCGGTACGGCATTCTTCATTGCCGTGGCGTTCTTCGTCGATTCTTTCAATTTCCCCTATCTGTCGCGCGAGGCCGTGTGGCGGGCGCAGATGACCGACCTGATGCTGCCTTTGGTGCTGGGCGGCTCGTTTTTGTTTTTCCTCATGTGGAAGATTCGCCAGTTGGCCATCGCGCAGCGCGACCTCAGCGTCATTGCCGCGACCGACAGCCTGACGGCGGTGCTGAACCGTGGTGCCTTCTCGATGCTGGTCGAGGCCTATCTCGAGCAGACCCGCAAGCAGGAGCAGACCCGTTCGGGGGCGCTGCTGATCATCGACGCCGACCACTTCAAGTTGATCAATGACCGCCTGGGCCATGACTGCGGCGACCAGGCGCTCAAGCTGATAGCGCAGGCGATCAAAGGGCAACTGCGTGGCGGCGATATTGTCGGCCGCATCGGCGGCGAAGAATTCGGCGTGTTTCTTCCCGGCGTGGATCCTTCGCAATCCTGGGTGGTTGCCGAAAGCATCCGCCGGCGTATCAGGGAGATGGACTTTTCGCCCGGTGGCAGACCTTGCCCGCTTTCCGTCAGCATCGGCGGCACGAGTTTTACCGGCCCGATCACCTATCAGGAAATCTTCTCCGCTGCAGACAGGAGGCTTTACACGGCCAAGTCGAACGGGCGCGATCAGGTCAGCTTCGATCCGGCGGCGGCCGCCCCGGTGCCTAAACCCAGCGTCACCACGGTGCATTGAGAGTAGCCTGATCATGGGTGGCCATCGCACCCTTGAAACCGTCGCGTCCTTTTACAATTGCGGACAAGAACCTTGGGCACTCGGACAGCCCACTGATTTGTGAAGGCTTTGAAGTAGACGGCGCTTTCGCTTTGCCGACATCACGCTAAAGGGATGGCTTTCTCACGCCTGAGACGGCAGACATCGAAAATCTGTCGACCTATGCGCCTCGTTTCGACCAGGAGCTTTTCGGTCGGGCTCCTCTTTGGAGCGGAATTTGTTCGAGCTCTCGTGAGCCGCTCCTCGCTAAGGAGGCTGGTCAATCCGAAGATCCTCTCGCGCACAAGATCATGTTGCACACATAGCGCGGGCAAGAGTTGATATATGGTTTTGCTCGACGATGTTGGAAGTGACGGATCGAAGACAACGTGATCGACGGGCGCATCGAGACTTCCACTGATGAGATCGTGCGCTGCTTGCTTCGAAAGAATGTAGCCGGCCGATCCGATGTGGAAGCCATATAGTCTAGCCACCGAAAACGCACGGCCGACGGAAGCACGCTTCATCGCGATAACTGTCTTCCTTAGGTATGTTTCCAGCTTGACGATATCGGCGTCGGCCGGAATCCATCCGTCATCGGAAAGCATCGGGCCAGCTGCTTCGGACAAAATGATGTCATCTTCGAAGATCACACCAAAAGCATCATCGCCATCCGCGATGACTTTCCAGCAAATCTTGTGGCTCATAAGGCAGGCGATTTCCGTGGGGGTCAAATTTGGTGAAGTCTCGCAAAATTCCGGTCGACGCAACGCGTCTACGGCAGGAACCCGGTCGAACGAGACACCAATCTTCGCGAATTCAGCCGTGACATGGGCAAGTCGATCGGGAGAACGATCGAGGTTGATGACCATACATTTCATTGATGCTTCCCAAGGGCTATGCCCGACTATAATTACTGCTTTGAACCTTGACCTCGGAATCCATCCCTCCATGCCCGGAATGACGGGCTTAAACGAATAGTTCCGCCGCAACGCTCCCAGTCTGCCAATCACCTTTCGCTCTCTAGTGGATGACCCGCTTCTGTCGAGATACCTGTCTGGATGGACAAAGTCGAGATAGTCGGGGGTTGCTGGATTGAGACGTAGCTTTTCGCCAGTCTCGTCGTTCGACATCAGGAACGGATGGCTGGGGTGCTTTGACAAAGCCTTCTCACAGCTTTAAGAGGCGCCGCTTCGGATATGTGTTCCAGTTGACGAAAATTGCGCAATAGACGATAAATATTTTGAGACCTAATTTTTTTTGAAGGCGTCTATGTTCAAAAATATTTTTTTCTCAGCAGCGTTAGGTCTGCTTGGCATAAAGTAATGTCTTCAATCGTTCGGCGTCAAGCAACGCCATCGATCGCCCGAGCGGGCAGTACGACAACGGTCAGGTTTTCACTAAAACAACTGGCCAGCCAGGGCAAAGCGCGGCAACAATGCTCCATCTATTCAATGGCTTTCAGAGCCCCTTTGGCGGCAGTGACCTCGAGACGCTGGAACTCTATCGGCTGTTGAGCGCGGACGCGGAGGTGCGTCTGTGGGCAACCTCCTCCAGGGTGTCCGGCGAGTTGATGCGACACTCACCAATCCGCCGCATCTCGCCGCTAACGCGGAACATGCCGGATGGCGGCACCTATGTCTTTCTCGGAGCGCATTGGCGCAACAAAATATGGCCTTACCTGATCCCGCGGCCGCGCCGGGTGATCTACGTCTTCAACACCTTTCACCCGAAAGTCATCGCGCTGACGGCGCGCATGCCCCGCATGCTGAACTGGCCCGAAGCCGAACTGGTGCTGATTTCCGATTTTCAAAAAAGCGTGCTTCAAATCGACGGTGTCGTGCATCCGTCGCCGATCGAGATCGGACGTTTTTCACCAAGGCTGGTCCGACCGGATGGTCCGTTCGCGGTGGGGCGGCTGAGCCGCGATGCGCCGGACAAGCACCACGCCGACGATGCGCCGCTTTACGAGGCATTGCTGGCGGATGGCGCTGCGGTGCGGATTCAGGGCGGGATGCCGCTGAAGGAGCGGCTCGCGCTCCATCCGCGATTGGAACTCCTGCCGCAGGGCCAATTTGCCGCCGAACAGTTCCTGTTGAAGCTGGACGCATTCTACTATCGCACCGGCTCGCATGTGGTGGAGACGTTCGGTCGCGTGGTGTTGGAGGCGATGGCCTGTGGTTTGCCCGTGGTCTGTCATTCGCATGGCGGCTACGCCGACCACATCAGGCATGGCGAAAACGGCTTCCTGTTCGAGACGACGCAACAGGCGGCGCGGATCCTGGCCGATCTCAAAGCCGATCCGAAACTGCGGGCGACAGTGGGTCGCGAGGCGCGGCAGACGGTCGAGCAGTTGTTTTCGCCGCAGGCACTGCGACGGCGGCTGGATTTCTATCTGCGTTAGCGGCACATCATCCGTCGGGCTTCGCGGACACCCTCGGCGCAACACGTGTCCGTGTGTTGTCAACGATCTCGACATCGCGTTAAAGCCGGCATGCAGGCGGACCATCGGGGCGGACAGCCAGCGCGCACCACAGGCTGAGCAGGACTTCTTACCGATGACATTGATGAGCGCGGCGGCTCTGCTGATCCTTGTCCTGACTTACGCCGGTGTCGCCATTGGCCGCATCCCCGGCCTGCGCCTCGACCGGGCGGGGATCGCGTTGCTCGGCGGGGCCGCGATGATCGCCATCGGCGCGCTCAGCATGGAGGACGCCTACCGGGCGATCAATTTCGACACCATCACGCTTCTGCTCGGCATGATGATCGTGGTGGCGCATCTGAAAGTGTCGGGCGCCTTTCGCGGCCTTGGCGCCATGGCCATCGAGCACGCGCATGCGCCCTTCATGCTTTTGGTGATGGTGACGCTGCTGACCGGCGTGCTGTCGGCCTTCCTGGTTAACGACGCCATCTGCCTTGTCATGGCGCCGATCGTCGTCCACGTCACCCGCGTCATCAAGCGCAACCCGATCCCCTATCTGATCGCCACCGCCACCGCGTCGAATTGCGGCAGCGTCGCCACCATCACCGGCAATCCGCAAAACATGGTCATCGGCGCGCTGTCGGGCATTTCCTATCCGGCCTTTTCGGCGGCACTCGCTCCGGTCGCTCTGTTCGGCCTCGTCGCGGTCGTTGTCATCATCCGCATCGTCTACCGGGCCGAATTCGCTCGTAAGGTCCCATTGACGCCCGAGGTCTCGCGTGGCCGCATGCACAAGCGGCAGGTGCTGAAGGCGGTAGTGGTGTGCATCGGACTGGCAATTGCCTTCTTCGCTGGTGTGCCCGTCGCCAAGGCGGCACTCATCGGCGGCGCGATCCTCTTGCTCACCCGCGCCATCAAGCCGGAACGCATCTACCGCGAGATCGACGGTCCGCTGCTGTTCATGTTCGCCGGCCTGTTCATTGTGGTCGCCGGCGCCGAAAAGACGCTTCTTACATCAGAGATGATCGCCTCGGCAAAGAACCTCGGTCTGGACGATGTCTGGCGCCTGTCGGGCTTCACCGCGGTGCTCTCCAACATCATGAGCAACGTCCCGGCCGTGCTGGCGCTGCGGCCTTTCATTCCCGGCCTTGAAAACCCCGAGCGTGCCTGGCTGGTCGTCGCCATGAGCTCGACGCTGGCCGGCAATTTCACGCTGCTTGGTTCGGTCGCCAACCTGATCGTCGCCGAACAGGCACGGGCCGCCGGCACGCAGCTGTCATTCGGCGCCTTCTTCAGGGTCGGCTTGCCGTTGACGCTGATCACGCTTGGCGTGGGCACTGCATGGCTGGCGTTTGGGTTCTAGATCTAGTCGCTTGAAGTCCGCGCCCGCACAAGCGTCGCCGCGGCGCGGCCGGCCGCCTCGATATAATCGGGGTTGTGGTGGATCAGCATGATCGAAAACGAGCCGTCGATCAGGAGTACGATCTCGCGCGCCAAGGCTTGCGGCGCCGCGACGCCGTGGTCCGACAATGCGCCAGCCAGCCATGTTTCGAAATTCGACTTGTGCCGCGACCCGACCTTGATCGCCGGATGTCCGGGCATCGAGGCGAGTTCCGCGGCCGTGCGCAGGAAGCCGCATCCTTTCCATTTCGGATGGCGGGCGGCCCGTGCCAGATTGGTAAAGATCGCCTCAACCTTGCGATCCGCGCCGCCTTCGGCAGCATCGAACCAGCCGGCCATCCGCTTCAGATTGGGTTGGTCGCGGCCATCGAGATATGCGGCGATGAGGTTGTCCTTGCTCTTGAAATGGTAGTAGAGCGTCCGCTTGGTGAGACCCGCCGCCTCGGCGACGGCATCGACGCTGACGCGACCGATTCCTTCGGCGTAGAAGAGCCTGGTCGCGGCATCGACAATGCGTTTGCGGGTGGGGCTTTGTGCGTCAGGCATGAGCCTAGGTATACCGACTAGTGAATATACACAAGCGCCAAAGGGCATAGTCTTCCGGCTCATCAGCATGATGGAGAAGGAAGAGCCAATGACCGATCTTGTCCTCAATGATACCAAGGATGGGATTGCCATCCTCACCCTTAACCGGCCGGAGAAACTCAACGCGCTGAACTATGCCCTGATCGATCGCCTGCTTGCGATCCTCGACGACATCGAAATCGACGACGGCGTCCGGGCGGTCATTCTTACCGGAGCAGGGGAGCGGGCATTTTCGGCGGGTGGCGACATCGCCGAGTTCTCGGCCAGCGTGGCGCTTGGCGTCGATGTCGCGATGCGGGACTTCGTCATGCGCGGGCAGCGGCTGACGGCAAGGCTGGAAGCCTTCCGCAAACCCGTCATCGCCGCCGTCAACGGCATTGCCTTTGGTGGCGGCTGCGAAATCACCGAAGCGGTGCCGCTGGCCATTGCCAGCGACCGGGCTTTGTTCGCCAAGCCGGAAATCAACCTTGCGATGCCGCCGACTTTTGGTGGAACGCAGCGCTTGCCCAGGCTCGCAGGGCGCAAGCGGGCGCTGGAACTGCTTTTGACCGGCGATTGGTTCCCGCCGCGGCGCGCTCTCGAACTTGGCCTCGTCAACGAGGTGGTGCCGCATGGCGATTTGATGCCGGCCGCAATCGGCCTGGCCAGGCGTATCCTGCGGCACTCCGATCTGGCGATCGCCAGCATCCTCGCGGCGGTGGCGCAGGGCCTCAACCGGAGCATCGCCGACGGCCTGCTGGTCGAGGCCGAGCAGTTCGCCCGCATGGCCTCGACCGCCGATTTGCGCGAAGGGCTCGATGCCTGGATCGAGCGGCGCGAGCCGCGCAATGACGGCACATGGACGCATATCGCGCGGCCTGACGAGCCCAGGCGAGCCTCGCTGGCGTCGGATCAGGGCGCCACCACCAGCCGGCCTTTCATATTGGGGTGAAAGCGGCAGAAATAGTCGACCGATCCCGCGGCTTTCAATGTCAGGCTCGCGGATTTCTTCGGCGGGATCATCACCTCCCAGCCACCTTTCAAAGTGGCCGTGTGGGCGAACGCGTCCTTGTTCACCCACTCGATCGTATCGCCGACCTTCGCCTCGACGGCGGCCGGCGAGAACACCAGTTTGTCGATGGTGACCCGGATGGTTTCAGCTTGCGCCGGGACGATACCGCCGGCCAGCATCAACGCAATCCACAGATGGCGTTTCGGCATGCTCCCGGTCCTTACTTCAGCATGCCGGCGACGTGTTCGGCATTCTGAGATTGAGAGATTGGACGCTGTTGCCGGCAAAAGGTTCCCGAAGATCTTTCTCCGGGTCCGGCGGCCGCTAAACTACCGCATCCAATGAGGGCTTGTCAGCAGCCTGCAGGCGCGCCGTGGCCGCCAGGAGATCGGTCTGGGTGATCAGCCCGAGAATCCGCTCGTCGTCGTCGACGATGATCACCGCATGGCTGCGGCCATCGGTGAGCACGGGCAGCAGACCCATGGCGGCGAAATCGGCGGCGGCGGTCGCGGCGGGCGATATCACGGACCCAACCGAACCGCAGGCCTGGGTCAATTCCCGCAGTCCCACGGTGCCCGCCAGCCTTGCCTCCGCGTTGACGACCGGCAAGGTGCGGATGTTGTGGTCGAGCAGCAATTGGCGCGCCGACTCGGCTGAGGTGTGTGCGTCGACCGAGATTACATCGCGCGACATGATGTCCTCGCACAGAAGGGTCTTGTGCGCGCGCACCATCGCCTGCAATTCGACTTGCCGCAGCAGCCGGTCGAGATCGCTGCGATCGATATCGAATGTCTCGTCGAGTGCGCCAAGCGCGGCATCGATGTCTTCGGACCGGAAGCCGACGCGCGACTGTGCAGGCGGATCGCTGGTGCCGTGGCTATTCGCCGGTGCTGCAACCGGCACATGCGGATAATTGCGCCGGGCCAGTCTGTGGAAGCCGTAGCCGAGCGCCACCAGCAGGATCGAGTTCAGCGCCACCGGCACGAATGGGAACAGGAAGCCGGCGCTGATGACGGCGGGCCCTCCCAGCACCGCGGTCAGGGCGGCGGCTCCGCCCGGCGGATGCAGGCAGCGCGTGAACGACATGGCGGCGATGGCCAGTGCCACCGCGACGCCCGTGGCAAGCGCGGTTTCATGGATGAAATGCGCCACGATCACGCCGACCAATGCCGATATCGTGTTGCCTCCGATGATCGACCATGGCTGCGCCAGCGGGCTGGCGGGGACGGCGAACAGCAGCACCGCCGACGCCCCCATCGGCGCCACCAGCAGCGGCACATGCGGACCGTTGCCGAGCACAAGGCTGGCGATGACGCCGGTGAGTGCAATGCCGATCGTCGCGCCGATGCAGGCGACAAGGCGCTCGCGCAGCGTCGCGCCGGCAAGAATGGGAACAAAGAGGCGGAAGGCCATGACGTCGAAAAACTCTGCCGTATTCCAGGGGAAGTCGAAAGTGTACTGTTCGCACCGCAATGACGCGGCAACATTGGATTTGAAAGCCAAACTGATCCGGGAAACAGCAGTTTGAGGGAATAGAATTCCGCTACGCAGCCGCCGCGGCGGTCAGGCCGCGCGAAATGTCGGCCTTCAGGTCGTCGACATCCTCGAGGCCGATCTGCAGGCGGATCAACGGACCCTCATAGGGCGCTTTCGCGACAACGCGGTCGCCGAGCCAGACCGGCACGGCAAGGCTCTCATAGCCGCCCCAGGAATAGCCGAGGCCGAAGATCCGCAGTGCGTCGAGGAAGGCGTGCTGCTGCTTCTGGCCGCCGCCGGCAAGCACGATGGAAAAGATGCCGCTCGAACCGGAGAAGTCGCGCTTCCACAAATCGTGGTCCGGGTGGCTGGGTAGGGCAGGGTGGAGCACGCGCGCCACGCCTTTCTGGCCTTCGAGCCAGGAGGCGATGGCGAGCGTGCTGCGCTGATGATGCTCCAGGCGCACGCCCATGGTGCGCAGGCCGCGCAGCACCTGGTAGACGTCGTCGGGTCCGGCACAGCAGCCAAGCGTGCAGAAGCTTTCATAGAGATGCTTCCAGCAGCTCTCATTGGCCGACACCGTGCCCAGCAGCACGTCGGAATGGCCGGCCGGGTACTTCGTCGCCGCATGGATCGAGATGTCGACGCCGTGGTCCAGTGGACGAAAATACAGCGGCGTCGCCCAGGTGTTGTCCATCATGACGATGGCGCCGGCGGCGTGCGCCGCCTTGACGATGGCCGGGATGTCCTGCACCTCGAACGTGTTGGACGCCGGCGATTCCGTGAACACCACCTTGGTGTTGGGCTTGATCAACGCCGCGATGCCGGCGCCGACCTCGGGAGCGTAGTATTCGACCTCGATGCCCAGCCGCTTCAGCATCGTGTCGGCGAAGTTGCGGGTCGGGTGATAGACGGTATCGACGATCAGCAGATGGTCGCCCGCCGACACGAAGGCGAGCAGCGGCACGGTCACCGCCGCCAGGCCCGATGGCACCACGATCGTGCCGGCCGAGCCTTCCAGCGCGTCTATGGCGTGGGCAAGGGCATCGGTCGTCGGCGTGCCGCGCGTGCCGTAGGTGTATTTCTGGCTGCGTGCCGCCATCGAAGCCGCGTCACGAAAAAGCACGGTCGAGGCATGCACCACCGGCGGATTGACGAAGCCGAAATAGTCATGCGGATTGTTGCCTGAATGGGCAAGCCGCGTGTTGATGCCCATCCCGCCGCTAAAGTGTTCGCTGCCGTCTTTCGCCATTCCGCGTCGCCTTGTTGACAAGCCGCTAGCCATAGTGCGGCGTCATGGACCGTGCAACAGCCACCGGCCGCCAGGGGATGGACTTCGAATATGCCAATTCGTCGCGGCAGACGGTGGCGATGCGGGGAGTGACGCGACCCCGGCGGTGCGTTGTAGGCAACAGCGCCAGTCTCCGCCGACAGGGCAACGAACTCGGGCTAACGGGTTCCCTCGCAGCCTTCGCCGGCGCGTTGGCTGACGGAGCGTCAAATGAAAAACCCGCCTGTGCGGCGGGTCACTGGCGCAAATCAGCACCATGGACGAACATGTACCATAGCTGAGGTCACGGAATCAAGAAAAAATTCCTATCGTGAAAAGCTGCCGGCACAAAAACTGCCAACACCGCCGAACTGGCTGTCGTCAGGTCTTTTGTTAACCTGAGTTCGGAGCCCTATCTCCGCCGATCGGCCTATTGTGGACGATTGCGAAAGATATATAATCGTCTGCTAATATTAATCGCCGGATTGCTTCGATCAGATGCTGCCGGATGGTTGTTGCCGGTTGTCCTTCTGGTCCTCCACGATCCGGATCGCGTTCACGAAGCGTGCGCGCGGCAAGGGGAGGAATGCCATGCCCGACGTCAAATGGACAATGAAGGCGCGCGAATTCACCAACTGCAACTGCGCCTATGGCTGCCCGTGCCAGTTCAACGCCATGCCGACATACGGTTTCTGTGAAGCGGTTGCTGGCATGGAAATCGAGAGTGGCCATCACGGCGACACCAAGCTCGACGGATTGCGGTTCGTCGGGATTTTCCGCTGGCCCGGCGCCATACACGAGGGCAGGGGCGAAGCCGCTGTGGTTATCGACGAGAGGGCGACCGAGGCCCAGCGTGGTGCGCTGCTTCGCATATTGGGCGGTCTGGATACCGAACCAGGTGCGACGATATTCCAGGTCTTTTCGACCACGCTGGAGAAATTCCACGATCCGATCTTTGCCCCGATCGAATTCAAGGTCGATGTCGGCGCGCGAACCGCGCGGCTGCACGTCAACGGCGTAACCGACGGCCATGGCGAGCCGATCAAGAATCCGGTAACCGGCGCGGAACACCGGGCGCGCATCGACCTGCCGCACGGCTTCGAATACGCGATCGCCGAAGTCGGGCGTGGCTGGACCAAGACGACGAGCCCAATCAAATTCGAACTAGCCGATTCGCACAGCCATTTCGCCAATCTGCATCTCACGCAGAGCGGCATCGTGCATTGACCTGATCCAATGACCGACACGGCCCTCGAGGCGGTGCTGCGGCGCGACCGCGCGGTCGTAACGGCCGCGCTCGTCGTGATTGCCGTGCTCGCCTGGGCCTACGTGCTGTGGCTCGCCGCCCACATGGTCATGCCCGGCTCCCCCTTGCCGGACAGCGCAGGCAGTGACATGGCGGGAGTGGACATGTCGAACATGGGCGGCATGGATATGGGCGCCACGGTGGCGCCCGGTTTTCGGGCATGGGCATCGGCCGATTTCGCTTTCATCTTCACGATGTGGGCGGTGATGATGGTCGGCATGATGACGCCTTCGGTCGCGCCGATGCTGCTGCTCTATGCCGGCGTCGCTCGCAAGGCGCGAGCGGATGGCCGGCCTATCGCTTCGACGGGATGGTTTTTTGCCGGCTATCTCGCCGTCTGGGTCGTGTTCAGCATCGTGGCGACCGGTGCGCAATGGCTGCTCGCCCGTCTTGCCCTGCTCGATCCCTCGATGGCGACCGACAGCGCGATCCTCGGTGGGCTCGTCCTGATCGCCGCTGGTCTCTATCAATGGACGCCGATGAAGGGCGTCTGCCTGCGCCAATGTCAGGCGCCGATCGCGTTCCTGGCCAGCCATGGCGGGTTCCGCTCAACTCCGCTCGGCGCACTTCGGCTCGGCGTCGATCATGGCGCCTATTGTCTCGGTTGCTGCTGGGCGCTGATGGCTCTGCTGTTCGTCGGCGGCGTCATGAACGTGCTCTGGATCGCCGGCATCGCCATCCTTGTCTTGCTGGAGAAAACGGTCCCGACCGGGCAGTTGATCCCGCGCGTTTCCGGCGCGTTGATGGCTGCTATCGGAACCTGGCTCGTCTTTCGGGCGCTTTGAAAACGATCCTTGTCTCAAGGCGATATTGGCTCGCAACCGCCCAATATGCGTTGGATACCATTGCGCCGGGTCAGTAACGCCGAGGTATTGCCTGGGATGAATCTCGCCTGCCGCGGCCTGCATTTGCGTTGTATGAGCTTTGCCGTCTTTATTTGCGCTGCTGACTAATTCGCGGGCGCGTTTGTCTGCAATTCAGGCATTTGCGGCAATCGGTTTTCAAACTCCTTCGGTTTCGGTCATTTCCCTTGACCTCACAGGAATTATCGCCTTCGATGACATTCGTGAATGGGAGGCTGCGCGTCGGTTACCGATGCGGGGTTCCGGGAATGGGCCGGAACGGGAACTGCATTCACACGGGAAAAAGGTCAGGGTTTGCCCTGAAAAACAGAGAAAAGGGTCTGTGGGTCATGAAACATATTGCTATCGGCATTCTTGGCGCCGCCACGCTTGGGTTGATGGCGTCGGCCGCGTCGGCGGCCACGCTCGATACCGTCAAGGCGAAGGGTTTCATCCAGTGCGGCGTCTCGACAGGCCTGGCCGGCTTCTCGGCGCCGGACGACAAGGGTGACTGGCAAGGCATCGATGCGGATTTCTGCCGCGCTGTCGCGGCCGCCGTCTTTGGTGACGGCACCAAGGTCAAGTTCACGCCGCTCAGCGCCAAGGAGCGGTTCACCGCGCTGCAGTCCGGCGAGATCGACATCCTGTCGCGCAACACCACCTGGACCATCAACCGCGACACGGCGCTTGGCTTGAATTTCATCGGCGTCACCTACTATGACGGCCAGGGTTTCATGATCAATGCCAAGAAGCTGCCGGGCGTCAATTCGGCGTTGCAGCTTTCCGGCGCCGCCGTCTGCGTGCAGAGCGGCACCACCACCGAGCTCAATCTGGCCGACTATTTCAAGGCCAACAAGATGGAGTACAATCCGGTCGTCTTCGAAAAGCTGGAAGAGGTCAACGCCGCCTATGACGCCGGCCGTTGCGACGTCTACACCACCGACCAGTCGGGCCTCTACGGCATCCGCCTGACGCTGGGCTCGCCGGCCGACCACGTCGTGCTGCCAGAGATCATCTCCAAGGAGCCGCTCGGACCGGCCGTGCGCCAGGGCGACGACCAGTGGTACCACATCGTCAAGTGGACCTATTTCGCACTGTTGCAGGCGGAAGAGCTTGGCATCACCAAGGCCAATGTCGACGAAATGAAGAACTCGCCCAGCCCGGAGATCAAGCGCGTGCTTGGCCAGGAAGCCGATACCAAGATCGGTACCGATCTCGGCGTCTCCAACGACTGGGTCGTCAACATCGTCAAGGCCGTGGGTAATTATGGCGAAATGTTCGAACGCAATGTCGGTTCGGGCAGCCCGCTGAAGATCGCGCGCGGCATCAACGCGCTGTGGACCAAGGGTGGCCTGCAGTACGCTCCGCCGATCCGCTGATCGAAATGTGATCCGGGAGGCGGGTCGTCTGCTTCCCGGTTTCTCTTTCCAGGGGACGGTCGAATGGCATCGCAGGAAGTTCTTCGCGAGGAGCCCAGCCGCGGTTCCTTCATCAACGATCCGAGGGTCCGGGGCGTATTCTTCCAGGCGGTGGTCGTCGTCGTGCTGGTGGCTGGCGTCTGGTGGATTGCCCACAACGTCATCGACAATCTGACCCGGCTGCACATCGCGTCCGGCTTCGGCTTCCTCAAGGGCCGCGCCGGCTTCGACATAAGCGAAAGCGCCATCGCTTATTCATCGGATTCGACCTATGGCCGTGCCATCCTGGTTGGTTTCCTCAACACCGTGATCGTCGCCGTCGTCGGCATCATCACCGCGACAATCATCGGCTTCATTGTCGGCATCGGCCGGCTTTCGCAAAACTGGCTGATCAGGAAGATCTGCACGGTCTATGTCGAGGTGTTCCGCAACATCCCGCCGCTGCTGGTCATCTTCTTCTGGTATTCCGGCGTGCTTGCCGTGTTGCCGCCGCCGCGCGAGAGCATCAATTTGCCGTTCGGCTCCTTCCTCAACCAGCGCGGCTTCTATTTTCCACGCGCCGTCTGGGGCGACGGCTCGTGGCTGATCTTCGTCGCTCTGCTTGTCGGCATCGCCATGGCGTGGTTCGTCGCGCGCAAGGCGCGGCAGCGGCAGATGGCGACCGGCCAGCAATTTCCGGTGTTTTGGACGTCCGCTGCGGTGATCGTCGGGCTGCCGCTGCTCGCCTATGCGCTGAGCGGCTTCCCCTTGAGTTTCGATTACCCCAAGCAATCGACATTCAACCTGACCGGCGGCTTCCAGGTCAGGCCCGAGTTCCTGTCGCTGTATCTGGCGCTGTCCTGCTATACCGCCGCCTTCATTGCCGAGATCGTACGCGCCGGCATCAGGGGTGTCAGCACGGGCCAGACGGAAGCTGCCGGTGCGTTGGGGCTGCGGCCCGGATCGATCCTGCGGCTGGTCGTCGTGCCGCAGGCCATGCGCATCGTCATTCCGCCGCTGACCAGCCAGTATCTCAACCTGACCAAGAACTCGTCGCTCGCCATCGCCATCGGCTACCCGGACCTGACGGCGACCGCCGGCACGGTGCTGAACCAGACCGGCCAGGCGGTCGAGGGCGTGGTGATCATGATGGTGATCTATCTGGCCATCAGCCTTCTGACCTCGGTTGTGATGAACTGGTTCAACGCCAAGATGGCGCTGGTGGAGAGGTGAGGTAAGGACATGCAAGAACATGATATGTCCTGGGTGCGCAGCGAAATGGCGCTGGCGCAGCCAGCGCCTGCCGGCGTCACGGGTTTCGGCGCGTGGGTGCGCAAGAACCTGATCGCTTCCACCGGCGACACCATTATGACCATCGTCGGCATCGCCCTGGTGGCGATGATCCTGCCGCAAATCATCAACTGGGCGTTCATCAACGCTGTGTGGACCGGGCCGGACCGGACCGTATGCGCCACCGTGACGCAAGGCGGCGTCCAGCCGGAGGGCTGGACCGGCGCCTGCTGGGCTTTTGTCAATGCCAAATTCGGCCAGTTCATGCTCGGGCGTTATCCGATCGAGGAGCGCTGGCGTCCGATCCTGGTCGCCATCCTGTTCGTGGCTCTGCTGGTGCCGATGCTTATCCCGAAGGTGCCGCGCAAGGGCCTGAATGCCATTCTGCTGTTCTTTGCACTGCCGATCGTCGCCTTCATCCTGCTGGTCGGCGGCATGTTCGGCCTGCCGCATGTCGAAACCTCGCTGTGGGGCGGGCTGCTGGTGACGCTCAGCCTGTCCTTCGTCGGCATTGCCGTGTCGCTGCCGCTGGGCATCGTGCTGGCGCTCGGCCGCCGTTCCAAGATGCCGATCATCAAGACGCTGTGCGTCGTTTTCATCGAGACGGTTCGCGGCATCCCGCTGATCACCGTGCTGTTCTTCGCCAGTGTCATGCTGCCGCTGTTCCTGCCGGCCGGCGTCTCGTTCGACAAGTTCCTGCGCGCTTTGATCGGCGTGTCGCTGTTTGCCGCCGCCTATATGGCCGAAGTGGTGCGCGGCGGACTGCAGGCGATCCCCAAGGGACAGTATGAAGGTGCGGATTCGCTCGGCCTCGGCTATTGGCAGAAGATGTATTTCATCATCATGCCGCAGGCACTGAAATTGGTGATCCCCGGCATCGTCAACACCTTTATCGGCATGTTCAAGGACACCAGCCTGGTCATCATCATCTCGATGTTCGACCTTCTCGGCATTGTGAAGCAGAACTTCTCCGACCCAAACTGGGCAACGGCGCAGACGGCCAGGTCTGGCCTGATCTTCGCGGCCTTCGTCTTCTGGCTGTTCTGCTTCGGCATGTCGCGCTATTCAATGTTCACCGAACGTCGGCTCGACACCGGCCACAAACGCTAAACAAAAGAACAAGGGGACCCTGTCATGGCCACCGAAAATGCCGTTAGCGCGGAAGAGATCAAGGTCAACGCCGCCAAGATGCAGATTTCCACCACCGATGTCGCCATCGACATCATCGCCATGCACAAATGGTATGGCGAATTCCATGTGCTGAAGGACATCAATCTGAAAGTGATGCGCGGCGAGCGTATCGTCATCTGCGGCCCTTCGGGCTCCGGCAAATCGACGATGATCCGCTGCATCAACCGTCTGGAAGAGCACCAGAAGGGCAAGATCATCGTCGACGGCAAGGAACTGACCAACGATCTCAAGAAGATCGACGAGGTCCGCCGCGAGGTGGGCATGGTGTTCCAGCACTTCAACCTGTTCCCGCATCTGACCATCCTCGAGAACTGCACGCTGGCGCCGATCTGGGTGCGCAAGACGCCGAAGAAGCAGGCCGAGGAAATCGCCATGCATTTCCTCAAGCGCGTCAAGATCCCGGAACAGGCCCACAAATATCCCGGCCAGCTGTCGGGCGGCCAGCAGCAGCGCGTGGCGATCGCCCGCTCGCTGTGCATGAACCCGCGCATCATGCTGTTCGATGAGCCGACTTCGGCGCTCGACCCGGAAATGATCAAGGAGGTGCTGGAGACCATGGTTGGCCTTGCCGAAGAAGGCATGACCATGCTGTGCGTCACCCACGAGATGGGCTTTGCCCGCAAGGTCGCCAACCGCGTTATCTTCATGGATCAGGGCCAGATCGTCGAGCAGAACACGCCGGCCGAGTTCTTCGACCACCCGCGCCACGAGCGCACGAAGCTGTTCCTGTCGCAGATCCTGCACTGATTGTTTTTCCACAGACGGAAGAAGCCCGGCCGAAACCTTGGCCGGGCTTTTTTCGTATGGACCGCCAGGAGGTGGGCAGATGTGTTGCGCCGGACGCGTTTGCAGGGGCCGCCATTCATGAAAAGGCTGGGACGTTTTCTAGGTCTTCTGTTGATCGTCATTGCGCTCGCTGTGACGATGGGCGCTCTCGTGCCGCGCCCGCTGTGGCGGCCGGCCGTCGCGGCAGCACCCGCCAACACGCACCGCATCCTGGTGCTGAAGAACCCGATCCACACGGACATTGCCATTCCGGTCAACGATGCCGTGCGCCAGCGTTTCCATTTCCTGGCCGACGCCGGCATACCGGCGGATGCCCCTGAGGTCCGCTACATCGTCTTCGGCTGGGGCGGCCGCGCCTTCTATCTGGAGACGCCGACATGGTCTGAGTTGAAGGCAGTGCCGGTGATGAAGGCACTGACCCTCGATGCGTCGGTCATGCATGTCGATGTCTCCGGCGACATCGACGAAGGTCATCCCGGCATTGCCGGCTTCGATATCGGCGAGGATCGGTTCGCGTCGCTGCTCGATTTCATCGGTGCGAGTTTCCAGCGGGGGCCGAAGGGTCCGATCCTTGTTTCGGACGCGGCCTATTCCAGGTTCGACGGCTTTTACGAAGCCAACGGCCATTTCAATGCACTGGTCGGCTGCAACACCTGGACGGCGGCCGCCTTGCGCACCGCCGGCCTGCGCACCGGCTGGTGGAATCCGCTGCCTGTATCGCTTGGCCTGTCGATGCGGCTGTATAATTAGCGGGGGCATTCCGCGAATTGGCAAGCGTCGCGTTCCTTCACACCCCCCTCTGTCCTGCCAACCGATTGGTGCTTTTAGCTAGCGGTCCCGGCACGTTCAGCGTCGAATGATCTTCTGCGACTGCCAGCCATAGAGCCAGTCCAAATCCGCCGCGAGCTTTTCCGGCGAGCGCATTTTCAGGAACAGATTTCGCGCGACAGCCACTGGACCCACGGCATGCCAGGCAAGGCGGTTGATAGCGCCGCGGCGAGCGACCCTGGCGACACGCGGCCGCCGCAGGTTCTCCCAGATTTGCAGGCTTCGTGCCGGATGGGCAGGGGAGTCGGCAATGATAGCGGCAAGTGTCGCCGCATCCTCGATCGCCATGGCCGCGCCTTGCGCCGCGAACGGCGTCATCGCATGTGCGGCGTCGCCGATCAGCGCGATGCCGTCCGGAGTTGTCCAGGGTCGCTTCTGGTCGACCGTATGGAGCGGCCAGGTCAGCCACGGGCCGGCCACTTCCACCAGTCTTGCAAGGCCAGGCGCGGCGCCGCGCACCGCGCCTGCGAGGATGCCGGGATCGGCATGGCCGGACCAGCCTTCGGCAATGCGCTCGCCCTTGGTGAAGGCGACGAGATTGAATGCGTCACCCTTGCTGACGGGATAGGCGACCATATGGAAGCCCGGGTGCAGGAAGGTGGTGACGCAGTCCGGAGCGCCGATCGCCGCGAAAGCCTGCCCTGCGGCACTCTGCGCGGCAATGGTCGTGCGCCAGGCCAGTTCGCCGGAAAAGCGGCTTCTTGGCGAGGCCGACCCCTTGGCCGAATCGACAAGCCCGCGAACCGATGACCAGACGCCATCGGCGCCGACCAGCAGGAACCCCTCGGCCGTGATGGTCTTGCCGTCGATCTCGGCCGTCGCGGTGATGCCATGGGTGCCGGTGGCAACGCTGTCGATGCGGGCGCCAGTGACGATCTCGATCTCGGCGATCTCGTTGGCACGCGCCATCAGTGCACTCTGCAGATCGGCCCTGTGGGCGACGAGATAGGGTGCTTGCCAGCGGGCCTCGGCGGCTTGTCCGAGCGGCACGCGTGCCAGTTCACGGAGGGTCGCGGCGTCCTTCAGCACTACGGCCTCGGGCCGCACTGCTGCCGGCAGCAGACGGTCGAGCACGCCAAGCTGGCGAAGGATGCGCGTCGCGTTGGGAGAAAGCTGGAGGCCCGCGCCGACCGCTTCCAGGCGCTGCGCCTGTTCGAACACCTGCACGGAATAGCCGCGTTTGGCGAAAGCAAGCGCTGCGGTCAACCCGGCGACACCCGCCCCGGCGATGAGGACCTGCCGGGAACGTATGTCGTTCATCGAGCTTGTCGCGAAAAAATCAGGCAGCCTGGTCGATAAAGATGCAGCCGGCCGGCAGCGTTTCCGTCGCCTTCAGCTTGGGCGAATAGCGGTAGAGCGTCGAGCAATAGGGGCAAACTTTTTCATTGTCGTCGCCCATATCGAGAAACACGTGCGGGTGATCGAATGGCGGGTTGGCGCCCGTGCACATGAATTCCTTGACGCCGATGTCGATAGCCGGGTAGCCCGCATCGTTCTGGAAATGGGGAATGGAACCGCCTGCCATCGTCGTCTCCTTAACGCAGTCTCTTCTGCATCTGGATCATAACAGGCCTCTTGGCAAGTTCGATGAAATGAAACTGTCGCAAAAGCCTGTCAGAGGATAAGTTAAGCCGGTTAACGCATGGCCCGGAAAACCGACTTCGGTTTTCGGAACGGATCATGCGTGGCCTTGGAGTGGCAGAGCGTCCTTTGCGCGTCCTGAACGACGCGCGGCACTCTGGCGGCAGACGGTGTGGAAGAGCGGGAATATGAACGAACTGAAGCCGGTGCAGAGCGAATTCACCAACGTCGAGGCGGCAAGTCCGGAAGGCGGCAATCCCGATCGTTTCGTCAATCGCGAGTTTTCCTGGCTGCAGTTCAACCGGCGCGTTCTCGAGGAATCGCTGAACCTCAATCATCCGCTGCTGGAGCGTGTCCGCTTCCTGTCGATCTCGGCAGCGAACCTCGACGAGTTCTTCATGGTGCGCGTCGCCGGCCTCGCCGGCCAGGTGCGCGAAGGCATCGTGCTGAAAAGCCCTGACGGGCGCACTCCCGAACAGCAGCTGGAACAGCTGCTGCGTGAGGTCGAGCGGCTGCAGGAAGACCAGCAGAAGAGCCTGTCAGCGCTCACCGTGCTGCTCAACAAGGAGGGCATCGAGACCATCACCCGCGACGCGCTCACCAAGGACGAGAAAATCTGGCTGGAAGACCATTTCCAGGAGCAGGTGTTTCCGGTGCTGACCCCGCTGTCGATCGACCCGGCGCACCCGTTCCCGTTCATCCCCAATCTCGGCTTCTCGATGGCGCTGCAATTGCGTCATCGCAAGAATGGGGAAGAGATGAGCGCGCTGCTGCGCCTGCCGGTGGCGCTCAAGCGCTTCATCCGTCTGCCGGACCGCAAACGCCATGTCCGCTTCATCCCGCTGGAAGAGGCGGTCGGCCTGTACATCGGCAAGCTCTTCCCTGGCTATGAGGTCAAGGGCTCAGGCACGTTCCGCATCATCCGCGACAGCGATATCGAGGTCGAGGAGGAGTCGGAAGATCTCGTGCGCCTGTTCGAGACGGCGCTGAAGCGGCGCCGCCGCGGCTCGGTCATCCGCATCGAATTCGACAGGCTGATGCCTGGCGAACTGCGCGATTTCGTCGCCGGCGAGCTTGGTGTCTCGTCGAGCCGCATCAGCGTGCTCACCGGTCCACTGGCGCTCAGCCAGATCTCCGAAATCGTCGCCGTTCCCCGCGACGATCTCAAATTCACGCCCTACAATCCGCGCTTTCCCGAACGCATTCGCGAGCATGGCGGCGACTGTTTCGCCGCCATCCGCGAGAAGGACATCGTGGTCCATCATCCCTATGAATCCTTCGATGTGGTGGTGCAGTTCCTGCGCCAGGCGATGGCCGACCCGGAAGTGGTGGCGATCAAGCAGACGCTTTACCGCACCTCCAATGACAGCCCGATCGTGCGCGCGCTGGTCGATGCGGCCGAGGCCGGCAAATCGGTCACGGCGCTGGTCGAGCTCAAGGCGCGCTTCGACGAGGAAGCCAACATCCGCTGGGCGCGCGACCTGGAGCGTGCCGGCGTGCAGGTCGTGTTCGGGTTTCTCGAACTGAAGACGCATGCGAAGATGTCGCTGGTGGTGCGGCGCGAGGACGGCAAATTGCGCAACTACGTGCACCTCGGCACCGGCAACTACCATCCGGTCACCGCGCGCATCTACACCGACCTGTCCTTCTTCACCACCGATCCGACGATTGCACGCGACGTCGCCCAGCTCTTCAATTTCATCACCGGCTATGCTGAGCCGACGGATGAAATGCGTCTGGCGATCTCGCCGTTCACACTGAGGAGCCGCATCCTGAAGCACATTGCCGATGAGATTGCCTATGCCGTGGACGGCAAGCCTGCGCGCATCTGGATGAAGATGAACGCGCTCGTCGACCCGATCGTCATCGACTCACTCTATGATGCCAGCCGCGCCGGCGTCGAGATCGACCTTGTCGTGCGCGGCATCTGCTGCCTGCGGCCCCAGGTTCCGGGCCTTTCGGAAAACATTCGTGTAAAATCGATCGTCGGGCGGTTTCTCGAGCACAGCCGCATCTATTGCTTCGGCAACGGTCACGGCCTGCCATCGGACGGGGCGATCATCTACATCTCCTCGGCGGACCTCATGCCGCGCAATCTCGACCGCCGTGTCGAGACCATGGTGCCGATCACCAATCCAACTGTGCATGAACAGATCCTCGGCCAGATCATGCTTGGCAACATCATGGACAATCAGCAAAGTTTCGACGTATTGGCTGATGGAACCTCCCGGCGCGTGGTGCTGGAGGAGGGCGAGGAACCGTTCAACGCGCAGGAATATTTCATGACCAATCCGAGCCTGTCGGGACGGGGTGACGCGCTGAAGTCGCACGCGCCCAAGCGCATCGCGCAGTTCAAGCGACGCAAGAAGAACGCCGCAGCGTCCGGCTGATGCTGTCTAATTCCCAAGGCCGGTTGCAGGACCGTCGACCGCTGTCCATCATCGACATCGGATCGAATTCGATCCGTCTGGTCGTTTATGAGGGGCTGTCGCGCTCGCCGACCATGCTGTTCAACGAAAAGATGCTGGCCGGTCTCGGTCGAGGCATCGTTTCGACCGGCAAGCTCGACCCCGAGGCGGTGACGCGTTCGATGGAAGAGTTCCGCCGCTTTCGCGCGCTCTCCAACCAGGCCGGCGCCGAACAGATGTATGTGCTGGCCACCGCCGCCGCCCGCGAGGCTATCAACGGTCCCGATTTCATCCACCGCGCCGAAGATGTCCTCAAGACCGAGATCCGTGTGATCAGCGGCCGTCAGGAAGCCTATTATTCGGCGCTTGGCGTTATTTCCGGCTTCCATCCAGCCAATGGCATCGCCGGCGATCTGGGCGGCGGCAGCCTCGAACTGGTCGATGTCAACGGCGAAGCAATCGGTGACGGCATAACGCTGCCGCTGGGCGGCCTGCGCCTGCAGGACATGGCGAAGAACTCGCTGACCCAGGCGGCGAAGATCGCGCGTGACGAACTCGCGAAGGCTAAGCTCTTGAAAGGCGGGCAGGGCAGGCCCTTCTACGCCGTCGGCGGCACCTGGCGAAATCTCGCCCGCCTGCACATGGAAATGACCAATTATCCGCTTGGCGTCATGCACCACTACGAGATATCGGCCGAAAGCGCGGCGAATTTCCTCAAGCAGGTGGCCAAGGCCGAGATCGAGAAGGTCAAGGGGATCGAGGGCGTTTCCAAGAACCGCCGTTCGCTGCTGCCCTACGGCGCCATCGTGCTGCAGGAGATCATGGCGGCGATGCAGCCGTCGAAGATCATCGTCTCGGCGCTCGGCGTGCGCGAAGGCTTTCTCTATTCGCTGCTCGACGAGGCCGAACAGAAGGCGGATCCATTGATTTCGGCCTCGGAGGAACTCGCCCGGCTGCGCTCCCGCTCCGTCACCCATGCGCATGAACTTGTCGACTGGACCGCCAGGACCTTTGCCGCCTTCGGCATCGACGAGACCGAGGACGAGGCGCGCTACCGCCACGCGGCCGCATTGCTTGCCGACATCGGCTGGCGCGCGCATCCAGAATATCGCGGCAAGCAATCGCTCAACATTATTGCCCACGCGTCCTTCTTCGGCGTCGACCATCCCGGTCGCGCCTTCCTGGCAATGGCCAACGCCTACCGTCACGACGGCATCTTCAACGAAGCCATCGCACCCGAAATCAAGGCGCTGGCTCCGCCGCGTTATCTGGAGCGCGCCCGCGTGCTCGCGGCGATGATGCGCGTCGTCTACCTGCTGACGGCGGCGATGCCGGGCATCATGCCCAGGCTGAAATGGGAACAGCGCGGCAACGGCGTGCTGGCGCTTGTCTTGCCGGCATCGCTGGCCGATCTCTATGGCGAGCGGCCGGCCGGGCGCCTGGCGCAATTGGCAAGGATCACCAACCGCCGGCTGGTGCTGGCCGTCGAGGGCGGCCCCAGCGTGTCGGTGAAATAGGCGCTGCCTGATAGCAGACCGTGTCTCATCTGACTCAAGCGGGTATTAGACCTGCCCGGACGTGCTCACTCGTCGGCGGCCTAGCGTTTGTGGACCGGCTTCCCCCAATCCGTCGCTGCTTCGCAGAGCCACCTTTCCCCCCTTCGGAGGGAAAGGAAGGGAGCTTCCTTGGAACAGCGTTTGGCGGCAAAAGGCTCGCGCCCTTCCTCTACCCGTCGATCGGGGGAGAGATGGCTCGGCGAAGCCGAGACGGAGTGGGGGTCGACCAGCTCGGGCGTGTCTAAGCAAAGATATCAAATCGCGCCAGGCCCGTCGACAGACCAAGCGCCGGCGCCGGCCATGGCAAGTGCCAGGAAGCCGCCCGATGTGGCGATGTCCTTTATCAGCATCTGCTGGTGCAGGAAGGCGAGCATCGCGTCGCCGCCACCCTGGCCGTAATGGCCGATGAAACCGGCGACAATGCAGAAGGCTGCCAGCAGCAGCGCCGCAATCCGGGTCTGGAAGCCGACCAGGATGAGCAATCCGGCGACGAGTTCGAACAGTCCCGTGCCCCAGGCGGCCAGCGTCGGCAGCGGCAGGCCGAGGCCCGCGAAATAGCCCGTCGTGCCGGCAATGTCGCTCAACGCGTGAAAACCGGAAGGCACGAACAGGGCGGCGAGCAGCAGCCGGGATAGCAGAAGCAGCGCGTTGCGGGGCATGTTCACCTCCGTTGTCGGTCGAGCCGGGCGATTACAGCCAAGCCGCGATCGTAGCAGGAAACAAACCGGCTGAGACGTCTGCACCGACAACGAAAAAGCGGCGCGGAAAATTCCGCGCCGCTTTCATTTCGAGGCTTGAGATTCAGCCGCGCTTGGCGTCGATGGAGTAGGCACCGGCGCCCGATGAAGCCAGCAGCAGGAAGCCGCCAGTGATGGCGAGGTTCTTGAGGAACTGGATCATCTGCATCTGGTCGGCCCAACCGGTGTGGGCGACTAGGCCGGTAGCGACCGTGAAAACCGCGAGCACCCAGGCCGCGGCCCGGGTCTGGAAGCCGACGAGGATGGCGAGACCACCGAGAAGCTCGATCAAGCCGACGATGATAGCCGTTACGGTCGGCAAGGGCAGGCCGAGGCTGCCGAAATAGCCGGCCGTGCCGGCGATGGCGGTGAGCTTGCCGAAACCTGAAAGCAGGAAGATGGCCGCAAGCAGGACGCGGCCGAGGAGGATGGTGGTTGAGGCATTGGAAGCGCCGGAACCGGCGGCTGAAGTGTTGATGGACATGGTGGCTCTCTCCGGAAAAGGGTTGATACCGGTGAGATAGAGCACGCGGACTGTTCACCAAAGCCGTCAGATTGGTGACACATTGTTCACAGCGCTTACATTTTCGTGATCGGACGACCTGCGCAAAATTCGCCTCGGTCAGGGTGCGACGGGAGGAAATTCTCCCCTCGCGAACTGTCCTACCCCGGATGCGTCATGTCCTCCGGCCGCACAAGCCGGTCATAGTCGGCTTCGCTGACAAGCCCGGTCGCGAGCGCTTCCTCGCGCAGCGTGGTGCCCTTCTTGTGCGCGGTCTTGGCGATCTTTGCCGCATTGTCGTAGCCGATGGTCGGCGCCAGCGCCGTCACCAGCATCAGCGAGCGGTCGAGTGCCGCCTTGATGTTGTCTTCCCGCGCCTCGATGCCGACGACGCAATTGTCGGTGAAGGAAACCGAAGCGTCGGCGAGCAGCTGCACCGACTGCAGGAAATTGTAGGCCATCAGCGGGTTATAGACATTGAGCTCGAAATGGCCCTGGCTGCCGGCGAAGGTGAGCGCTGCATTGTTTCCGAACACCTGAACGCAGACCTGCGTCATCGCCTCGCACTGGGTCGGATTGACCTTGCCCGGCATGATCGACGAGCCCGGTTCGTTTTCCGGCAGCGACAGTTCGCCGAGGCCCGAACGCGGGCCGGAACCGAGGAAGCGGATGTCGTTGGCGATCTTGAACAGCGCGGCCGCCGCCGCGTTGATGGCGCCATGCGAGAACACCATGGAATCATGGGCCGCCAGCGCCTCGAACTTGTTCGGCGCGGTGACGAAGGCGATGCCGGTGATTGCGGCGATGCGATCCGCCACCCTTTCGGCGAAGCCGACCGGCGCGTTGAGGCCAGTGCCGACGGCGGTGCCGCCCTGCGCCAGTTCCTGCAGGCCGGGCAGCGTCAGCTCGATGCGCTTGATCGACGAGGCGACCTGCGCCGCGTAGCCCGAAAATTCCTGGCCAAGCGTGAGAGGTGTGGCATCCTGCGTGTGCGTGCGGCCGATCTTGATGATGTGGGCGAAGGCCTCGGTCTTGGCTTCAAGTGCCTTGTGCAGATGTTTCAGGGCCGGCAGCAAATCGTGCACGATGCGCTCGGCGCAGGCGATGTGCATCGCCGTCGGATAGGTGTCGTTCGACGACTGGCTCATATTGACGTGGTCGTTGGGATGCACCGGCTTCTTCGAGCCCATGACGCCGCCCAGCATCTCGATCGCCCGGTTGGAGATCACCTCGTTGGCGTTCATGTTGGACTGCGTGCCAGAGCCGGTCTGCCAGACCACCAGCGGGAAATGGTCGTTGAGCTTGCCGTCGATGACCTCTTGCGCTGCCTCGACAATCGTCTTGCCGATCGAAGGATCAAGCCGCTTCAGCTCCATGTTGGCCTCGGCCGCCGCCCGCTTGACGATACCCAGCGCGCGCACGACCGACGCCGGCTGCTTTTCCCAGCCTATCTTGAAGTTGCCAAGGGAACGCTGCGCCTGCGCGCCCCAATAACGGTCGGCGGCGACTTCGATCGGGCCGAACGTATCGGTTTCGGTTCTGGTCTTTGCAGCGGTCACGGGTCTCTCCTTGTCGAAGTCGGCAACGGCGTATCGCGTTGCACAAACGGCTTCAAGCGGAGATTGCGGACGGCAAGGATGCAAATCGGTTGAAGGACGGGCGCCTTTCCTTCTCCCCTTGTGGGCTAGCGTGCGCACACATTTGCTTCGTGCTGTGGTCAAGCGTGAAGAAGCGAGGCCGGAAAATGGCTTGATGCGGTTGAATCG
>NZ_JAMYLL010000046.1:0-43417 GCF_040318045.1 Mesorhizobium sp. M1338
TTCCCTATTTTGTGGCGCCGCCACGGCCGGGTATGGCCCCGGGGGCGCTGCTTTTTTGGCGACAAGCACCCATCACGTTCTATTGGGGCCCCGCGCGGGGGGGGGTTGGCCCCACGTTCAATCATGCGGTTCGATCAGGCGGTCTTGATCAGGCCGAGTTGGGTGAGGGCGGCGACGCCGTCATCGAGGCCGATCTCCTCGACGATCCTGCCGTCGACAACCTTCAGCACGGTGATGCCGGTGAAGCGCATGGTGCGGCCGGTGGCGGCGGGCAGCGAACCCACGAGGAAATCGCTGAAAGCCGGGCCGGTGTGCGTGCCGCCGCCCTCCCACTGGCCGACGACATAATCGCCCTCTGCAATCAGGTCGGCCGTGGCCCAGAAGTTGAGGTCCGGGAAGGCGGCGCGGAAGTCGGTCATGAAGGCCTTGATGTCGTCGCGGCCGCGGCGCGGCTCGTGCAGCGAATATTTCAACAGCATGTCGGGCGCGGCGATGTCGTCGACCACTGAGAGATCGCATGTTTCACCCCAGAAGTTGGTGAACCATCTGACGACGACGGCCTTGTTGTCTTCTTGGCTGGTCATTGGGAGGTCCTCTTTGTCTCTGCAACGCGATCATCGGATTGGCCGACGACCTGGAGCCATGACTAGGACGATCCGGCGGGCGCAAAACTCCGGTTCTTGCCGGCCAATCGAAAGGCGGGAGGGCAGGGGTGGCAGGTCAGGAGGCACGAAACCGCCTGCCTCAGCCCAAGTAACGCTTTCTTCTCTGGTTTTGTCGCAGATTGCCCCGCGGTGGGGATGAGCGAAACAGACGATGGCTGGTCGGGACAAGAAAAGTCGCAATGGAACGTTCTGGGTCAAGGCCTTGGAACGCGCCCATCTCGGCGTCTGGGACTGGGATCTTCGCACCGGTGACTGCTTCTATTCCGCGACCTGGGCGGGGATGCTGGGCTATGACGAGAGCGAGCTTGCCGACACCAGCGACCTGTGGCTGCGGCTGACCCATCCCGACGATCGCGAGCGGGCGCTGGCCAGCGGCGACCGCCACATTGCGGGACAGACCGATGCCATCGAGACCGAGCTGCGGCTGAAGCACAAGCAGGGCCACTGGGTGTGGGTGCTCGATCGTGGCGGCGTCGTCGAGCGCGACGCGACCGGAAAACCGCTCAGGCTGATGGGCGTGCAGACCGACATCACCAAGCAGAAGGCGGCCGAAGCCGAGCTCGAGCAGGTCAATGTGCGCTTCCGCCTGGCGCTCGCCGCCAGCGGCACCGGCATCTGGCACTATGACATCGCCACCAACAGGAGCTATTGGGACGCCCGCACCAGGGACATATTCGGCCTCGTCGCCGACACCGACGAGGTGACGGCCGACCTCTGGCACAGCTATCTGCATCCCGACGACAAGGAGGCCACCGAGCAGGCTCACCTGCCGCCGCCCGGCTCGGACGGTGTCACGGCCTCGCAATACCGTATCATCCGGCGGGACGGCCAGGTCCGGCATGTCGAATCGCTGGTGCGCTCCATCGCCGGCGCGGGTGCCGCAGGCCAGATCCTCGGCACGGTGCGCGACATCACCGAGGACAAGCTGCGCGAGCAGGAACTCGCCTATGCCGCCCGTCACGACGCGCTGACCGGTCTGTGTAACCGCTCCGCCTTCGACCGGCTGCTCGCCGACCATATCGCGGCGGGTGCGCCGCTGGCGGTGTTCTATGTCGATCTCGACTACTTCAAGGCGCTGAACGATTTTGCCGGCCACGCCGCCGGCGACCTGGCGCTGAAGAGCGTTGCCGCCGGTATCCGCGGCTGCCTTCCGCCGGGCGCGCACGCGGCGCGGCTGGGCGGCGATGAATTCGCGCTGCTGGTGCCGTATTGCGATGCCGCGCTGGCCGAGAGGATCGCCACTGCCGTGCTTGGCGCGGTGCGCGAGGCGGATCTCGGCCTGGCCGCGTCGACGCGCAAACTGGCGGCCTCGATCGGTATCGCCTTCGTCGACGACGCCAACATCACGGTGGCCGACGCGCTCGCTTGCGCCGACGACGCCTGCTACGCGGCCAAGGCTGCCGGACGCAACCGTTTCGCGGTGTTCTCCGCGGCAGCGGAAGCAGGATCGGGCGGGCTGAATGCCGCACGCGTCGCCGCCGACACGGTCGATGCCATGGAAGACGGGCGGCTGAAACTGTTCGGCCAGGAAATCCATTTGCTGGGCCGGCCCTGGCAGGAAAGCCGCCATGTCGAAGTGTTGGCCAGGCTCGTCGCACGCAACGGCCGGCTGGTGCCGCCCGGTGAGTTCATTCCGGTGGCCGAGCGCTTCGGCATCGCGTCGCGGCTCGACCGCTGGATCATCCGCACCGCGCTGTCGCGGCATGGTGCCGCCTTGCGCTCGGGCGCGCTGACGCTCGGCTTCAACCTGTCGGCGCAGACGCTGAGCGATCCGCAGCTGTGGGCGTTCGTCGACAGCGTCATCGAGGAGACCGGGGCGCCGCATTCGGGCATCGGCTTCGAGATTACCGAAACCGCCGCCGTCACCAATTTCGACGCCGCCGAACAGTTCGTGCGCAAGGCGCGCGAGCGGCACTGCCGGGTCAGCCTGGACGATTTCGGCGCCGGCATGAGCTCGTTCGAATATCTCAGGCGCTTCCCCGTCGATACGATCAAGATCGACGGTTCCTTCATCGAGCACATCACGCAAAGCCGCTTCGACCGCGAAATCGTGCTGGCCATCACCAGCATCGCCCGCAGCCTCGGCTGCGACGTGGTCGGCGAGAAGATCGAACGGCAGGACACGCTGACGATGCTGGGCGACATGGGCGTCGCCTACGGCCAGGGATTCTTGCTGCATCGGCCAGAGCCGCTGGAGCAGATTGTTTCGCGCGCGACCGTGGTGGTGGTGGCCCGCAAGGCTTCGTGATCCGCCGCGTTTCAGGTCAGGCCGGCCGGCCTGACCTGAGTCTCAACACATTCTACGCGGTTCGCCGCGCGGTCGATTTCGGAAACTCCAGCACGCCAGCCTCGGGTCGCCTGTGCTGTGCTTCCGCCACCGCTTCGATCAACAGATCCAGGGCGTCACAGGCAGCGCGGCTCGTCTCGTCATTGCCTTGCAGATAGTGATAGGCACGTTCGAGGTGGATGCGGGCGGCTGAAAAATCGCTGGTCAATGGTTCCCTCCATGATCCCGCCCTAATGTCCATCTTGCCGGGCCTGGCGGAATGCGGGGTAAATATCCACAGGCGGGTTTTATTCAAATGCCGTCGAATGTTGCAGAGGAGGCCTTGGGAGGGCGCGGCCGGTGACGCCGCCAATCTCCCCACAAGGAGGGAGATCGGCAGCTTCAATGCCCGCCGGCCGGTGCTGTCCAGCCGCGCAAAATGTGTTTCTGGATCTTGCCGGATGCGGTGCGCGGCAGCGCATCGGTGAGCAGGAATTCTTTCGGCACCTTGTAGCGGGCGATGCGGGCGCCGCAGTGGCTTGCCAGATCAGCCGGATCGAGCACGCAACCTGACTTGACCACGACAAAGGCGCGCCCGACTTCGCCCCAACGCTCGTCGGCGACGCCGATCACCGCTGCCTCGGCAATGTCGGGATGGTCGAGCAGCACCATCTCGATTTCGGCCGGATAGACGTTCTCCCCACCGGAGATGAACATGTCCTTGCGGCGGTCGACGAGGGTGACGAAGCCTTCCTCATCCTGCCGCCCGATGTCGCCGGTACGGAACCAGCCGTTGGCGGTAAAGGCGCGTGCCGTCTCTTCCGGCCGGTTCCAGTAGCCAGGTGTGATGCTGGGGCCGGACAGCCATATCTCGCCCGGTTCGCCGGCAGCGACGTCACGGCCAGCGTCGTCGACGATGCGCAGGCCGATCGTCGGTCCAGCCAGGCCCGACGCGCCCGCCTTGCCGGCGATGCGGTCGGCCTCGACCGGCATGCCAAGCACCGTGCCGGCTTCCGTCATGCCGAAGCCGTCGGCCATGCGCACGCCTTGAGCCAGCCACCAGAGGATGTCGGCGGCGGGATTGGGCGCGCCGCCGGTGAAGATGGCGGTCAGCGACGTCCAATTCGAAGGCGCAAAATCGGGATGGTCGCGCAGCATCCTGGCCATCCGCGGCACGCAGAAATAATGGGTGACGCCAAGCGTGGGATCGGCGAGACGACGGTTGGTGACGCCGGCGTCGAAGCTGGGCGAGATCAGCACCGTACCGCCCTGCAGCAGCGTCGGGCGCAGGCTGGTGATGAGGCCGATGACATGGAACATCGGCGCGTCGCAGAGGAAGACGCTGGCATTGCCGACCCGCCCCAGCACGCCGAAATTGACCGCGGTGGCAAAGGCGTTCGCCTCGGTGATAACAACTCCTTTCGGCTGGCCGGATGTGCCCGAAGTGTAGAGGATGATCGACGGCGCATCGCTGGCCGGCAAGGGACGGCGCGGTGCGGGCGGGTGTTCCTCGACCGCCGCCGCGAAGGCAGCGACTTCGATTGGCGTGCAGCCCTCGGGCAGCGTCATTTCAAGGACGGTGTCATGCAGCAGCAGGATCGGATCGCAATCGGCCAGGATCGCCTGCTGTTCGGCTCTGGCGAGCCGCCAGTTGAGCGGCATGAAGATGGCGCCGAGCCGCATCGCGGCCTGCTGCAGGATAGCCAGGTCGGCACTGTTGCGGGCAAGCGTGGCGATCCGTTGTCCCTGTTCGATGCCATGGCCGGTTTCGAGGACGCCGACAGCACGCTGGATGGCTTCGTCGAGTGCCGCATAGGTCCAGCGCCGGCCGGTTGCCAGGTCGACACAGGCAAGACGATCCGGCTGCGTCCCGGCGTGCAGGGCCACGGGATCTGGCGTCGTCCAGGCCGGCATTTGCATCTCCTCCCAGATTGCGTCGGTGGTTTATCGCGCCTTGTCGTAGGCACCGAGACCCGGCTTGTAGCTCTTCTCGTCGATGAACTGGCGGATGCCTTCCTTGCGGCCGTCATTGTCGTGGGAATTGGCCGCCTCCTGTGCCCGTACCAGATAATCCTCGGCGTTGTCGTAGGTCATCTCGGCGACGCGGCGGATGGCGTCCTTGGTCGCCTTCAGGGCAATCGGGTTTTTCTTCAGCAGGACGTTCGCAACCTCGGTGACGCGCGCCTTGAGGTCGGCCAGCGGCAGGCTTTCATTGACCAGCTTCCAGGCCGCGGCCTTCCTGCCGTCGATGAGCTCACCGGTCAGCGCGTGGTACATGGCGTCGCGCATCGACAAGAGGTCGACCACCACCTTCGTGGCGCCGCCGCCGGGCAGGATGCCCCAGTTGATTTCGGACAGAGCGAACTGCGCCTCGTCGGCTGCAAAGGCGAGATCGCAGGCAAAAAGCGGGCCATAGCCGCCGCCGAAACACCAGCCATTGACCATGGCGATGGTCGGCTTGCCATACCAGCGCAAGCGCCGCCACCAGCCATACGCTTCAGACTGCGCCTTGCGGATGGCGGCAAGGCCCTTGGCTTCGGTCTCGCGAAAATATTCCTTGAGGTCCATGCCCGCGGACCAGGCGCTGCCCTCGCCGGACAGCACCAGCACGCCGACATCGTCGCGGAATTCAAGCTCGTCGAGAACCTCCATCATTCTCCGGTTGAGCGCCGGGTTCATGCAGTTGCGCTTGTCCGGCCGGTTGAAGCGCACCCAGGCGATGCCGTTCTCGACGTCGAAGGCTACGGTCTCTTCGGTCATGGTGATGTCCTCCCGTTCCGCTTTGTCATCAGCATAAATTGCTATGTGGCATAGCTTTTATGTTTGCTATGTCGCATAGTCTTTTTCGCTTGACAAGGGCTATGATCGCGGCGATCGGTTGCAGCATGGATGATACCCGACTTCACCCCGGTCGCAGCGCGCCAAGTGCAAAGGCCGAAGACGCGCTGGACGCGCAGATCGGCTACAATCTCAGACGTGCCTCGGCGCTCGCGCTCAACGATTTCGCCGTCGAGTTGTCTGATGCGGCGCTGCGCCCGGTCACCTACGGCATGCTGGCGCTGATCGACGAGAAGCCCGGCATCCGCGCCGCCGAACTCTGCCGCCTGCTCGGCATGAAGAGCGCCAACATGGCGCCGCTGCTCTCCGAACTGGAAGAACGCGGGCTGGTCGAGCGCGACGATCATGCCGGGGACAAACGCGTGCAGGTGCTCAACCTGACGCAGGCCGCCAGGGAGGCGATGCCGGGATGGCGGCAACAGGTTCGCCGGCACGAGGACCGGTTCCTGCACAGGCTGACGAAAAAGGAGCGAGCAACGCTGCTGCGCCTGTTGCGGCTGATCTGGACCGAGGAAGACTGAGCGGGCTGCCTGGTTGGTGCCAGCGCTCAAGCCGGAGTGTGGAAAGTTTCTGAAATACCTGCGGTCTGGCCCGAACATTGCGCCGCCCCTTGTCTGGCGGCCGGCATCTTCTCCCCGTGAACGAGGACGCTGTCATGGCCGATTTCGCCAATCGCCAGCGTTGCGGAAAGAGCTTCTTTCTCCCCGTTCTACGGCGAGAAATGCCCGGCAGGGAAATGAGGAGCGGCGCTGGCTTCGACAATTAAGCGGGCAGTACCCTACAGCTCAACAACCCGCCCCATTCCTCGCCGTATCGCCTCGCGGTAGGCGAGGTCGGCGGCCACCATATCTTCCATGGCGACCCCCATGGCCTTGTAGACGGTGACCTGGTCGGCGCCGACCCGCCCCGGTCGCAGCCCGAGCAGCATTTCGCCGAGCTCGGTTCCGGTTTGCGGATCGAGGCCGGCGAGTTCGCAGGAGCCGACCGGTGTCGGGGCAAAGGCCTCCCTGGTCTCGACGAACAGGCTGGCCCTTCCGATAAGCTCGACCGGCAGTTCGCCGCCGGGCGGTGCGACGCCGACCGACGAGACATGGCTGCCGGGCCGCACCCAGTCGGCCGAGATCACCGGCGCATAGGAATGCGTCGCCAGGCAGACGACGTCCGACGAGCGCACCGCGGCCTCGATATCGGCGACGGCGACTACACCTGGGTGCTGCGCGGCAAGCGCCTGTGCATCCGCGAATTCCTTCGAGACGACACGGATCTCGGCGAAGTCGCGCACCAGCGGAAGAAGATTGAGATGCTGGCCGGACTGCACGCCGGCCCCCACGACTGTCGCGACCTTGGCGTCGCGGCGAGCAAGTTCGCGCACCGAGAGCACGGCCGAGCCGGAGGTACGCACGGCGGTGACATAAGTGCCGTCCATGATGCAGACCGGCATGCCGCTCCGCGGGTCGAACAGATGGATGGTGGCGAGGTGACTGGGGATACCTTTGGCGATGTTGCCCTCGAACACGTTGACGATCTTCACCGTCAGATGCATGCCCGCCATCCAGGCCGGCATAGACAGCGAATAGCCGGCTTGCGGAATGTCGAGCTGCGGCCGTGCCGGACTGGCCACCTTGCCGCCGGACAGCGCCTTGAAGCCGTCGGCCAAGGCGTCGAGAAGCTGGCGCGGGTCGATGCAGGTTTTCACCTCGGCCTCGTTCAGGATGAGCACCGGCGTGTCGCCCTTGGCCTGGGCGCTGCGGGAAATCGATAGGGCTGATGTCATGGGTCTTGCCTTGATCGGGTTGCGTTGCCCGTCAACGGTATTGCCATCTGGCAGCGTGATAAAATATGCTGTTTTTGCTATTTTGGCGTGACTATCACGCCCTCGAAGGCCGAAAGGTGTGAATACTGAAATGGAAAATCTCGACCGTATCGACCGCTCGCTGCTGCGTTTGTTGCAGGAGGACGGCCGCCGCACGACGCTCGATCTGGCACGGCGAGTCGGCCTGTCGCCGACCGGGGCGGCGCAGCGTGTCAAGCGGCTGTTCGCCGAAGGGTTCCTCCGCGCGGTGCGTGCCGTCCTCGACCCGGCCCGGATCGGGCAGGCACAACTCGTCTTCATCGAGGTGCGGCTCGACCACACGGCACCGCATGTCTTCGACCGCTTCGCGGAGGCTGTTCTGCGGGCGCCCGAGATCATCGAGTGCCACATGGTGGTCGGCGGTTTCGACTATCTGGTCAAGGCGCGTATCGCCGACATGGCGATGTTCCAGGATTTTCTGCAGCGGGTCATCCTGCCGCTTCCCGGGGTGCGGGAGACGCACACCTACGCCTCGATCGCCAATGTGAAGCCCGACGCCTTGCTGCCGATCTAGACCGGCGGCCGCTCCCCCGCATCCAGCAGCCATTGCCGCACGGCTTGCGTCGGCTCGGGGTGCCGCTGTTTTCTCGGCATCACGACATAAAAATCCTGCGTGCCGCGCATTTCGCCGCTGACGGGCTGGACCAACCGGCCGGCGGCGAGGTCGGCGGCGACGAGAAAGCGGCTGGCCAGTGCTATGCCCTGGCCGGCGATGGCCGCGTCGATAGCCAGGCCCGTCTGGTTGAAGCGCATGCGTTTCAGCTCCGTCGTCATCTTCAGGCCGACCGCTTTTTCCATGAATTCCGGCCACAGATTGTGCGCGTCGTGCAGCAGGACGTGATGCTGGATTTCAGCCGCGGCGATTTCGGTCGCACCTGCCGGAAGCAAGGCCGGGCTGCAGACGGCGACAATCTGCTGGGGAAACAACAGGTCGACGATCAGGCCGGCGCCGAAGGGCGGACGGCCTTGCCTGACCGCAATGTCGACGCCGTCCGCCTGGAAGCTCGACAGGCTTTCGCTGGCCAGGACGCGCAGATCGACCAGCGGATTGTGCGTCACAAAATCCTGCAGCCTGGGGATCAGCCATTTGGTGGCGAAGCTTGGCGTCACGCTGATCGCCAGCCGCGCCGGCTCGGGACGAAGCAGCAGCGTCGCCTCCGAGATCAGGTCGAAGGCGCGGCGGATGTTGGGGATATAGGCGCGGCCCTCATCGGTCAGCGCCAAGCCGCGCGGCAGCCGCTCGAACAGTTTTGTGCCGAGATCAGCCTCCAGCCCGCGAATGTGCTGGGCCACCGCTCCTTGCGTGACGTTGAGCTCCTCGGCCGCGATGCGGAAGTTGAGATGACGCGCCGAGGCTTCGAAGGCGCGCAGTGCGTTCAACGGCGGCAGGCTGAGGAAGGCTTCGGGCATGCAGGAGTTTTTCTACAGGTTGTTTTCAGGCATTCTGGTTCGAACCGGTGCGGAAAACCAGCTATATCAGCGCCCAACTCCCGAAAACACCGCTTGCGGTGCCCGCCAACCCGAAAAGGAAAACCCGATGAGTGTAGAAAAAGTAGCTGTGGTCGTGGCCGGCGGCAGCGGCATGGGTGCGGCGGCGGCCAAGCGCCTGGCGGCGGACGGCTTCAAGGTCGCCATTCTTTCCTCGTCCGGCAAGGGCGAGGCGCTGGCCAAGGAGCTGGGCGGGCTCGGCGTCACCGGCTCCAACCAGTCGAATGACGATCTGCAGCGCCTGGTCGACCTGACGCTCGAGCGCTATGGCCGCATCGACGTGCTGGTCAACAGCGGCGGCCACGGGCCACGTGCGCCGATCCTCGAAATCACGGACGAGCAGTGGCACACCGGCATGGATGTCTATCTGTTGAACGTCATCCGGCCGGTGCGCATCGTGGCACCGCAGATGGTCAAGCAGAAGGGCGGCGCCATCATCAACATCTCGACGGCCTGGGTGGTCGAGCCGAGCCCGATGTTCCCGACCTCGGCGGTGTTCCGCGCCGGGCTTGCCGCCTACACCAAGATCTTCTCCAACACTTATGCCGCCGACAATGTGCGCATGAACAACGTCCTGCCCGGCTGGATCGACAGCCTGCCGGCCACCGAGGAGCGCCGCGACAGCGTACCGATGCAGCGCTACGGGACCTCCGAAGAGATCGCCGCCACTATCGCCTTCCTGGCCTCCGAAGGCGCCGGCTACATCACCGGCCAGAACATCCGGGTCGACGGCGGCATCATCCGCGCTATTTGAGGGCGTCGATCGGGCGGGGGGTTCCGATATCTCCAGGGAGCAATAAATGCGGCTTTTGATACTCGGCACCGGCTGGATGGCGCAGGAACATGCCCGTCGCTTCAGTGCCATCGAAGGCGTCGACATCGTCGGCGCCGTCGATGTCGATCCGGCGCGCGTCGGCGACTTCGCCGACAGCTTCAAGATCGCCAACCGCTTCACCTCGCTGGAGGAGGCGCTGAAATGGGGTGCCTTCGACGCGGTGGCCAATGTCACGCCCGACCGCATCCACCACCCGACCACCATGGCGCTGATCGCCGCCGGCAAGCCGGTGCTGTGCGAGAAGCCGCTGGCCGAAAACTTCGGCAAGGCGACCGAGATGGCCGAGGCCGCCGAGGCCGCCGGCATCGTCAACATGGTGAACCTCACCTATCGCAACGTCGCCGCGCTGCAGAAGGCCCGCCAGATGGTGCGGGCGGGCGAAATCGGCACGGTCAGGCATGTTGAGGCGTCCTATCTGCAAAGCTGGCTGGTGTCGAAATTCTGGGGCGACTGGCGCACCGATCCGAAATGGCTCTGGCGCCTGTCGCGGGGCCACGGCTCGAACGGCGTGCTCGGCGATGTCGGCATCCACATCCTCGATTTCGCCAGCTATGGTGCGGCTCTCGACATCGACCATGTCTTCTGCCGGCTGCGCAGCTTCGACAAGGCACCTGGCAACCGCATCGGCGACTACGGGCTCGACGCCAACGACAGCTTCGCCATGACGCTGGATTTTTCCAATGGTGCCTTCGGCGTGGTGCATGCCAGCCGCTGGGCATCAGGCCATCTCAACGAGCTGCGCCTGCGCATCTATGGCGACAAAGGCGGCCTCGAGGTGGTGCACAATCTCGACGGCTCGGCGCTCAAGGCCTGCGTCGGCGACAATGTCGAGAACGCCATATGGGAAGAGCTCGACGCCGGCACGGTACCGACCAACTACCAGCGTTTCGCCGATGCGGTGCGAACCGGCGTGCAGGCCGAACCGTCCTTCCACCATGCGGCCGAATTGCAGAAGGTACTGGATCTGGCTGTGCTGTCGGACGAGAAGCGGGCGGAGCTGAGGGCGAGCGCGGATACGCATTGAGGTTCCTCGCCCCACGGAAGTGGGGAGAGGTGGCCCCGAAGCGGCCGGAGAGGGGGCTTTCGTAGAGCAAAAGACGTCGGCCAGAAAGCCCAGGCCACGGTTGCGCCTTTCGATCATTCCTCGAAATGGAGGATCTTGGCGGCCGGCAGCCCGACAGCGAGGGTTCAATTCGCTGGCAACACCTTGGTCACGCGCGTCAGCCGCCATTCACCAAAGCAAGAATGAGCTTTTGCAGGTTGCCGCCCTGACCGAACTCGACGCGGTCGAAATCGCGGCTCGCCTGCCGCTGCGCTTGTGACAAGGCGGACAGGCGTCTGGTCATCTCGGTGCGGATCTTGCTGCATTTGGGATCGTCGGCAACGCTGAGGCCGACGGTCGCCGCCTCGATCTTGCGCACCATGTCGATGATATCAGCGCCATGCACCTTCTCGTGCGCGCTGACACCGGCGATGAAAACCTCCCAGTTCTTCTGGATGGCCGGCGGCAGCGGCGCCGAGGGGCTTGGCAAGGTGTAGGTGATGATGAGCTTCGGCCGCGCCGTCGCCAGCACGCAGGCGCCGGCCCGTGCTTGGTAATCCCGGGTCCAGGTCAGCTTGAAATTGGTGTGGGCGATGGCGCGGGTGATGCCGAGCTTCGGACCGTTGTCGCCGATCGAGCGGTAGAGTTCCGGCCCGGACTGGCCCGATATGGCGTACGTCTCGACCTTTTCGACCGGCTTCCAGTCGGCATGGGCGGCCAGCGGTGAGGCCAGCAGGGCGACCAGCGGCAGACACAGACGAACACAGGTTTTCAACACCGCTCTCCGCACAATCGGGCCGGACGCCGCAACAGGCGATGCCACCGGATGGCTTTTCCTATAGGATGCCGGCGGGTGCGGCGGCAAATGTGCGAGGGGGAAGTCATGAAATATCTCATCATCGCCGGTGCGGTGGCGGTCTTGCACGCCGCGCAGCCGGCGTTTGCCGCTTCCTGCGGCGGCTGGGCTGCCAAGATGGAGGAGGACGAAGGCGGCAGCGTGCTCACCGCCTCGGTCTGCGGCGGGCCGAAAGGCGACGCGCATCTGATGCTGATCTGTTTCGACACGCCGGTGCTGAGCTACGATCTCGGCGCCACCGGCCAGCAGCTGGAGCCTGGTATCAGTGGTTCGTTCGAGTTCAAGGCCGACGGCAAGACGGTGACCAGGACGCTGCAGTTAGAGGCCATGTACAACTACTTCGTGGTCAATTTGACGAAAGCCGATCCGCTGCTGGACCTGCTGCGCGGGAAGGGCGATGTGTCGGTCGGTGCGGCCAAATACGGCCAGACCAGTTTTCTGCTGAAAGGCTCCAGTGCTGCCATCGGCAAGGTGCTGGCGCAGTGCGGCAAGGCAGCGCCCTCGGACGGGGATTGAGGCCTGGACCCTTGCGCTGCCCCTCATCAGCCTGCCGGCATCTTCTCCCCGTATGGTGACGGGGAGAACGACGCCGTCATCGATGGCTTCGCCAATCGCCAGCGTTGCGGAATAGTGCCGACATCGCAGCTGCCCATTTCTCCCCGTCACTAACGGGGAGAAATGTCCGGCAGGACAATGAGGGGCGGCGCTGCGTTGGTCGGTAATTCCGATGGCAACTCAAGTACCTTGCCGAGGACGCCTCGTTGCCGCTGGCGCGGGGTTATGTCGATCCCTTCAAGGACCTCGGCTTCACCGGCAGCCATCTCGGTTACAAGAAAGCCTTGTGATGCCCGGCGCGATTCCGGAGCGCCAGCGGCTGGCGCATGCGGGAAATCTTTCAGGCACACTTCAATTGGCGGACAATAGAGGATATAGGTCAGCCAAGTTGACCTATATTGCAGCGTCCGGGGAGGCGTGTCGTGACTTTGATGAACCTGTTGGCTTCGCGCTCGTCGCGGATGAAGGCGTCCGAAATCCGTGAACTGCTGAAGCTGCTCGACCAGCCCGACATCATCTCGTTTGCCGGCGGCATTCCCGATCCGGCGCTGTTTCCGGCCGAGGCGATCCGCGATGCCTATGCCGATGTGCTGGGTGGCTCGGAGGCGGGAGCGGCGCTGCAATACCAGGTCTCGGAAGGCTATCCGCCGTTGCGGCGCTGGCTGGCCGGGCAGATGGGCAAGCTCGGCGTTGCCTGCGACGAAGCCAACATCTTCATCACCTCCGGCTCGCAGCAGGCGCTGGATTATCTCGGCAAACTGTTCCTCTCGCCGGGCGATACGGCATTGGTGACCTGGCCGACCTATCTCGGCGCGCTGCAGGCCTTCAACGCCTATGAGCCGCGCTACGACCGGCTGACCCCGGACGGCGGCAACATGACGCCCGACGCCTATCGCGCGGCGGCCGCCGCGAATGGCGGCAAGGCCAAGTTCGCCTATCTTGTGCCGGATTTCGCCAACCCGACCGGCAACACGCTGAACCGAAAGCAGCGCGAGGCGGTGCTCGACCTTGCCGGCGAACTCGACATCGCCGTCATCGAGGATGCCGCCTATCGCGCGCTGCGCTATGACGGCGAAGGCGAGCCGCCGATCCTGGCGCTCGACTGCGCGCGCTCCGGCGGCATCGACAAGGCGCGTACGCTCTATTGCGGCTCGTTCTCGAAGATCCTGTCGCCGGGCATGCGTGTCGGCTGGGTGTGCGCGCCGCGCCATATCGTCGAGAAGCTGGTGCTGATGAAGCAGGCCTCGGACCTGCACAGCCCGTCGATCAACCAGGTGGTGATGCACCGCGTCGCCGAGGCCGTGTTCGACGGCCAGGTCGAAAAACTCATCGGCGCCTATCGCGAGCGCCGCGATGGCCTGCTCGCTGCACTGGAAGCCCACATGCCTGAAGGCGTGACCTGGAGCCGTCCGGAAGGCGGTATGTTCGTCTGGATGACGCTGCCCGAAGGGTCCGACGCCACCGCGTTGCTGGCGCGATCGGTCGAGGAGGCGCGCGTCGCCTTCGTGCCCGGCAACGCGTTCTTCGCCGACGGCACCGGGCGCAACACGCTGCGGCTGTCCTTCACGCTCGCCGACCGGCGCGCGGTGAGTGAGGGCGTCCCAAGGCTGGCGGCCATCCTGAAGGAATAGGCTTCCGCCGCCGGCGGGCTTTTTTCGTTCCGGTGGAACCTCTGTGGTACATCGGAGTTCTCACCATGTCTGACCCCCGCAGACAGTGGAAAGCCTCTTGTGTCGGCTTTCCAAAGGCCCGCCGGATCCCCTCCCGGCGGGCTTTTTGTTTGAAAGGTGGATCAGTGGACTTGCGGCGGGTGACGGTAACGCGTCCGCATTGACGGCGTCTTGTCCGAACCTAAATTCGAAAGCCTCACGAGGAGGAGTTTTCATGGAAACCCAGGAATTGCATCGCGGCCGGCTCATCGACCATATCCAGCTGGTGGTCAGGGATCTCCCGGCCAGCCGGCGCTTCTACGAAGCGGTCTTGCAGGTGCTCGATATCCCGATCGGTGGTGCCGGCGAGGGCTATTTCTGGGCCGACGAACTGTTCATCTCCAGTGCCGACAGCCGGGCGGCGTTGGGAAAACTCACCGGCCGCCATCATCTTGCGTTCCAGGCGAAGGACCACGCCATGGTCGAGGCCTTCTACAAGGCCGGGCTCGCCGGCGGCGGCACGGACAATGGCGCGCCGGGGGAACGGCCCTATCACCCCGGCTATTACGCCGCCTTCCTGCTCGATCCGGACGGCAACAACATCGAGGCCGTTCATCACGGTCCGCACACGCGCAGCACCGCTTCGGTGAAGATCACCTTCTAGGCTGTGCCGATATTCACCTGAATCCAGTCCGCAAGCGACGGCTTTGGGCGCTTCGGTGCTCATCCGAGTTGGTGCCGGACCGGGGTGCCATGGGCGATGCTGGAGAGATGCCGCTTTGCGTTGCCAATTTGGTGGCCCCGGTGCTAACCGTGCAAATGGCGGACGGGAATCGGCATCGAAGCAACGCGCGCCACAAACCTTTGAATAAAACTCCCATTACCCATCGTGGAGACTATTTTTTATGCAAAACTCAACAAGGGCGCTCCATGCCGCCGCACTTCTATTGGTGACCGGGGGTATGGGTCTGGGCGGTATATTATCCGTTGCTCATATCCAGTCGGCGCAGGCTCAGGAGGAGTATCTTCCGACCCAGAAGGATTTTGTCGGCAAATGGAAACTGAACGGTGGAGCCATCCGGCCGCCGCGCGACATGAAGGATGCGCCCACGCCGGAACAAGAGGCGGCCGCCAATGAGTTCCAGCAGACAGTGACCGCGTTTTACGGCGCCTTCGACTATCTGGAGATCACGGCGGACGGCCGCTACAATTTCCATCAGCCCGGTGATCCAACGTCGGGGGCCTGCGTCTGGTGCGGGACCTGGTCCTTCAGCAACAGTTCGGCGTGGCTCAAGCTGGATAAGGCTGGATATCTACGCCAAGGACGGCGACATGCAGATGACCTACACCGCCGAACCCGACGAAAGATCCAAATATGCCTGGCTGGTTTTCGGCTGGACCAAGGCCGAGTAAACGACGCCGCGCGGCTCGTAGAGCGAAACAGGCCCAAGCGGCTTTTCATCCATCTCGTATCCTCGTATTCGAGATGGAACCAGCCGCCCGAGGAGACCGCGTGAGTCCACTGCCTGAAACCGTGCCGTTTTTCAGCCAGTGGGAAACGCCGGACATGACCAAGGACGTGCTCGCCGATGGCGCCGAAGTGGCGCTGCGGCGCGATCCGCTGTGGCAGGGGTCGGGCGCGAAAACGCTGGACGAATACGCGGCCTGGGCCGCCAACATCTGCGGCATGGCCTGCCTGAAGATGATCCTGGCGACGCGCGGCGAGATCGTGCCAACGATCGAACTCGCCAGGCAATGCACTGGATATGGTGGCTATGTCGTCAACGAGGGATCGATCAAGGGGCTGATCTACGCGCCCTTCGTCAGCTTCGTGGATGAGGTCTTCGGCCTGCGCGCCGAGGTGATGACCAATGTCGCGACAGGGGACATTCCGGCGATCCTTTCTCGATCGCGTTTCTTCATCGCGTCGGTCAGCAGCTCCATCCGCTGGCCCGAGCGCGAGCCGCCATCGAAGGGCGGGCATCTGGTGCTGGTCACGGCGGCTTCCGCCAAGGATTTCCGCTTCCACAATCCGTCCGGCCATACCAGCGCCACACAGGCAAACGCAGTGTTGGCGCCAGCCGATTTCGATCGCTTCTTTGCCAATCGTGGCATTGCCGTCGCCATTTGAACTTTTGAGAGTTGAGGGATTTCGATGACCGCCAAGACAAGGGTTGCCATCCTCTATGGCGGACGTTCGGCCGAGCATGACGTGTCGCGCCTTTCGGCCGCCAATGTGCTGAAGGCGATCGACCGGACGCGCTACGACATCGTGCCGATCGCCGTTTCCCGCAGCGGCAGGTGGCTGCTGCAACAGTCGGCCGCCGGCGACGGGGCAGGGGCTCCGGCATCCGAGGACGGCATCGAGGTCGCGCTTTTACCCGGCGGCAAGGGCAGGCTGGTCGCCGTATCGCGGGATGGAACGCAGCCCGACCTGCCTCCGGTCGACGTCGTCTTTCCCGTGCTGCACGGACCGTTCGGCGAGGACGGGTCGGTGCAGGGTTATGCCGAAGTCGCCGATGTCGCCTATGTCGGCTGCGGCATCCTCGCTTCGGCGGCCGCCATGGACAAGGAGATTGCCAAGCGGCTGATGCGCGAGGCCGGCCTTGCCGTTGCCCGCTCGCTGACCTTGCGGCGCGGCGAGTCGGTGGCCTTTACGGAAGTCGCGGCCAAGCTTGGCCAGCCGGTGTGCGTCAAGCCGGCGCGCCAGGGCTCGTCCTTCGGGGTCAGCAAGGCAACCGACAGCGCCAGCTTCACCGCGGCCGTCGAGGCGGCTTTCCGGCATGACAGCAAGGTTTTGGTGGAGGAGTTCGTCGAAGGCCGCGAGATCGAGTTCTCGGTGCTGGAGCGGGCCGACGGCACGCTGACGGTGTCGCTGCCCGGCGAGATCATTCCGGCCGGCAAGCATGGCTTCTACACTTATGAGGCCAAATATCTCGATGCCGACGGCGCGGTGGTCAAGGTGCCCGCCGATGTCCCGGCCTCGGTTGCCGACAAAGCGAGAGAGATCGCGCGGCAGGCTTTTCAGGCGCTCGGCTGTGAAGCCATGGCGCGCGTCGACTTCTTCCTGCGCGCCGACGGCAGCCTGCTGGTCAACGAGGTCAACACCATTCCCGGTTTCACCGACATCTCGATGTACGCCAAGGCGCTGGCGGCATCAGGCATTGGCTACAGCCAGATCATCGACGTGCTGATCGAGCATGCGCTGGCAAGGCATGCGGCGCGTTGATCCCGTTCGGGAGCGGAGTGGCGCGGTCTACGCCTTGCCGGGGCCGTCTCTGGCCAGGTCTTGAAGGCCATGTGAAGCGTAGTTACATCAATCATTGAGCGTGCGTTGCACGCGAACTTAACGCTTTGGTCAAGCTTCATCTGTGGAGGTTGTCATGGCTAATACACTGATGGAAGGAAAGAAGAGCCAGGACTGGCTTAATCTGGTCCTTGCCATCTGCCTGTTCATCTCACCTTGGATAATCGGCTTCGCTGCTGAAACCGCTCCCGCATGGAACGCCTGGATTGTTGGCGTCGTGCTGGGCGTCATGGCTTTGGCGACGCTTGCCGCATTCGCCGAGTGGGAGGAATGGGTTAGTGTCGTTCTCGGGCTCTGGCTGATCGTTTCGCCCTGGTTTCTCGACTTCATGGCGAACGGGTACGCGATGGCCACCCACGTCGGTCTCGGCGTGCTGGTGGTTGCCGTATCAGGTTGGGCCGTCTGGGACTTCCGTCATCCGCACGCGCATGCGTGACCGGTAAAAGGGTGGGGGTCCGGCGCGCGAGCGGCGGGCTCCTCCGGATTTGAATTTATGCGCCCCATGCGTTTGCCGTCCAGGCCGCGCGGAGCCGGGTTCGTCGGCTTGCAGTCTGTACCGCGCCATGGATTTCGGTGGGATCGGGCCCCATATCCCGCCCGGGGAGTTTTGAGCGTGAACCTCGCGCGGATGGCGGTTGTTGCCGCGGCCCTCATGGCCGCCGCGGTCGCCAGTCCCTCTTCCTTGGTAACCGGGGAGGCGGCGGAGAGGGTGGCGTTGCGCGTCGAGATGGACGGCGCCATCGGCCCGGCGAGCGCAAGGCAGCTCAAGGAAGCGTTGGCGAACGCCACCGAGCGGCACGCCGAGGTTCTCATCCTCGAGATCGACACACCAGGCGGGCTGGTCACCTCGATGCGCGAGATGATCGCCGATATCCTTGCCTCGCCCGTTCCCGTCATCGGCTATGTCGCGCCCGCCGGGGCGCATGCGGCAAGTGCCGGAACCTACATCCTCTATGCGACCCATGTCGCGGCGATGGCGCCCGGCACCAATCTGGGCGCTGCCACACCGGTCGAGCTTGGCGGGCTGCCGTCTCTTCCCGGTGGCGGCGACCAGAACAAGGGCGACCAGAAGGACGCCACCGGACCGCCGGCGGGCGACGCCATGATGACCAAGATGACGAACGACGCGGTTGCCTTGATCCGCTCGCTCGCCGAACTGCGCGGACGCAATGCCGACTGGGGTGAAAAGGCCGTGCGCGAGGCGGCCAGCCTTTCCGCCAACGCGGCGCTTCAGGCACATGTCGTCGACCTCGTCGCCCATGACACGGCCGAACTGCTGCAGCTTGCCGACGGCCGCATGGTCGAGGTGGCCGGCAAGAAACAGGTGCTGGCGACCAAGGGCCTCCCGGTCGAGACGCTGGAGCCCGGCTGGCTGATCCGGCTTCTCGCCGTCATCACCGATCCCAACATCGCCGTCATCCTGATGCTGGCCGGCTTCTACGGCCTCGTCTTCGAATTCACCAGCCCCGGCGCGGTGGCACCCGGCGTGATCGGCACCATCTGCCTTCTGCTCGGGCTCTATGCCCTCAACCTGTTGCCGATCAGCTATGCCGGCCTTGCCCTGATGCTGCTTGGCCTCGCCTTCCTCGTCATCGAGGCCTTCAATCCGACCGTGGTGCTTGGGCTTGGTGGCGTGGCCGCCTTCCTGCTCGGCGCCGCCATGCTGCTCAAGGTCGAGGGTCCCGGCTTCGAGATGTCATGGGCGGTCATCGGCACCGCCGCCGCGCTGACGCTTGGCCTGGCGCTGCTGGCCGGCAGCTATCTGTGGGCGGCACGCAAGCGCCTGCCGCGTGTCGGCGCGCAGGCCATGCACGGACTGCCGGCCAAGATACTCGACTGGTCGGGACGCGAGGGCCATGTGCTGGCCCAGGGTGAGCGCTGGCGGGCGAAAGCCGACGAACCGCTCGCCCCTGGCGACAGCGTCGAGGTGGCCGATGTGAGGGGTCTCATGCTGACGGTCCGGCGCAGGAACAATGGAGCAAGGCAATGATCATCGGTTATGTGGCCTATCTGATACTCGCCCTCCTCGTGCTGATGTTCCTCTCCGCGACCATTCGCATCCTGCGGGAATATCAGCGCGGCGTGGTCTTCACGCTCGGCCGCTTCACCGGGGTGAAGGGCCCCGGCCTCATCCTCCTCGTTCCCTTCGTCCAGCAGATGGTGCGGGTCGACCTGCGCGTGGTGGTGCAGGACGTGCCGCCGCAGGACGTGATCTCGCGCGACAACGTCTCGGTGAAGGTCAACGCCGTGCTCTATTTCCGCATCGTCGACGCCGAGCGGGCAATCATCCAGGTCGAGGATTTCATGGCCGCCACCAACCAGCTTGCGCAGACCACGCTGCGCTCGGTGCTCGGCAAGCACGAGCTCGACGAGATGCTGGCCGAGCGCGACAAGCTCAACAGCGACATCCAGGAGATTCTCGACCAGCGCACCGATGCCTGGGGTATCAAGGTCTCCAATGTCGAGATCAAGCATGTCGACCTCAACGAAAGCATGGTCCGCGCCATCGCCAAGCAGGCCGAAGCCGAGCGGCTGCGGCGTGCCAAGGTGATCAATGCCGATGGCGAGCAGCAGGCGGCGGCAAAGCTGGTCGAGGCCGGCAAGATGCTGGCGGCCGAGCCGCAAGCCATGCAGCTGCGCTATTTCGAGGCCCTGCACGACATCGCGGGCGAGCGCTCGTCGACAGTGGTGTTTCCGCTGCCGGTGGATCTGCTCACGATTTTCAACAAAAAGCCGGACGGCGCCAAGTGAACCGGCTAGGGCGCTGAGCAGCCGCATCGCCAGCTTCGGGTTCTCCGACCGTGCTGCGATAACCCTGGCGCACAGCCCATTGCCCGCACCGCCGAGATCGCTGGCGTGACGCTGCGCTACACCGACGTCATCCGCGGCGTCTATCTGGAACGGTGCTCAATGCTCCTTCCAGGCCACCGGGGCCATGCGCTTGGGCGGCACGTCGTTTTCATCCGGATTGGGGACAGGGTCTTCATCCGGAAGCCTGTCCGGATCCGGCTCGCGCATGGGCTTCGGTTCGGGAAGCGGCGGCGGCGTGGGTACTGGAACAGGCGTTGGGTCGGGGTTAGGCAGAATGGCCATGAAATAACTCCTGCGTGGGGCTTGATGGGTGGTCGACATCCGGGGGGATGTCGAACAACCCGACATCCAGGTGTCCTCAGCGTCTTTGACGGCGTCTCGACCAGATCTGATGCGGGCAGAACGGTCGTGCTTGCGGTTGGTTCCGGTGCGGTTTCGGTCACGACCCGGACGCGCTCTCGCGAGCCGTGCCGCGGAATGGAGCCAGGTCGTCAAAAATGAATCGTCCTACCGTGCATTTCCGGGTCTTGCCGACCTCACGGAGCGCCATAATTCCATTCAAGGCTGGAGCGAATTCAGCCACTGAATAGGAGGCGTCCGTGAAGCATCAAACCGTTGACCAACTGAATGCCGTTGCCGACGTCCACGCCGAGGCAACCTATCTTGTCGCGACCCGAGGCGAACGCCTCGAACGCTGGGCGCAGCTTCTGGAGCAAAATCCCAACAGGTGCCTAGGGGCGCTGACGGGGACCGAGTACCAATCCGTGGAGGTGCGCGAAAGAATGCGTTCCGCGGGATCACCAATCACAGTTGCTTTCGAAGATCCGATCTTTCGCGCGCTGGGCTTGAAGGAGGATACCTACGGTGAGGCCAAGCGCTTCTTCGAACTGACCGATTGGCAGCTCCACGGAATCGTCTGCCACTGCCATGTCGGCGCCACGATGACGGCACGATGGGCCGCATCCCGTGTCCGCGCGGCAATGTCCGCAAGATCCGGTTTCTTCGCGTGGCTGCGAGGAGCGTTTCTGCACTGAAGGCCGATGCCCGGCTGGCGAACATCGCGCACGGCGTCGAGTTCGGCTGAACGAATGCTTGAAGATCTATGAGGCGGCAGCGGGTCTGTCCGCCCCCTATCGATTGTGCTGGATGGCGCCGCTTGTCTGCTACCAGCGGCCGCTCGCCGAACACGATGTCGAGCGAGCCGATCTCATCGCGTCGAAAATCGGAACGCTGACAAACAGCATTCGATCTCGCCATCCCGGCGCAGGCACGGGAACGCCGAGAAAGTTGCATGCCGGCTCGATATATCAGATCATGACGGTTGGCAGGGGGAAGATCGAGTGGCCAATCGTCGAAACGGCACGGCGTCTCCGGCTCATGGGTCGGAGGACATGCTTTCGGCCGCCACGCCTCACCCTCGAACCTCATTGCCCAATGTGGCAACCACCGTCACGACGGTGGCGGCACTGTATTTCGGGCGCGAGGTCTTCCTGCCGATCGCGATCGCGCTGCTGCTCACCTTCGCGCTCGCGCCGCTTGTCGCGGCGCTCAAAAAGGTCGGCATACCCCGGATTGCGGCTGTCGTCGCCAGCGTGCTGGGCGCTTTCGCGGCGCTTGGCCTGTTCTCCTTCATCGTCGCCACGCAGGTCAGCGAACTGGCGCAGAACATCCCCGTCTACCAGACCAACATCCTGACCAAGATCCGTTCGCTCAAGGAAACCGGGGTCGGGGGAGGGATCCTTGCCAGATTGAGCCAGGTGGTCGAGCGTGTCGGCCAGGAAATCGACCGGCAGGACGCTACGCTGCCGGCCGTCACCCCGGAAAAGCCGCCGCGTGAGCCGGTGCCCGTCGAGATCGTCTCGCGCGAAAGGCCGCTCGAAGTCCTGCAGAACATAGTCGGCCCGCTGATCAGCCCGCTCGGATCGGCCGGGCTGATCATCGTCGTCGTCATCTTCATGCTGCTCGAGCGCGAGGACTTGCGCGACCGCTTCATCAGGCTTGTCGGTTACGGCGACCTCCACCGCACCACGGAGGCGCTTCAGGATGCCGGCAAGCGGGTGGGCCTCTACCTGCTGATGCAATTGGTGGTCAACATCGTCTACGCGATACCGATCGCGATCGGGCTCTGGATCCTCGGCATTCCCAATGCCCTGCTGTGGGGACTGCTGGCGCTGGCGCTGCGTTTCGTTCCCTATATCGGCCCGGCCATAGGCATGCTGCTGCCGCTGTTCCTGGCGCTGGCCGTGGCGCCCGGCTGGTCGCTCGTGCTGTGGACGGCCGCCCTGTTCGTGGTGATGGAACTGATAACCGGCAATGTCATCGAACCTTGGCTTTACGGTTCGCGAACGGGACTGTCGCCGCTGGCGATCATCGTCGCGGCGATCTTCTGGACGTGGCTCTGGGGACCGCTCGGGCTGATCCTGTCGACGCCGCTCACCGTCTGCCTGGTGGTGCTGGGCAGGCACGTGCCGCAGTTTGAATTCCTCGACGTGCTGTTCGGCAACGAGCCGGTGCTCGAACCCCATGCGCGACTATACCAGCGGCTGCTGGCCGGAGATCCGGAAGAAGCCACCGACCACGCCGAGGAGATGCTGGAGGAGAAATATCTTGTCGAATTCTACGACAAGGTCGCCATTCCGGCGCTCCTGCTGGGCGAGCGCGACCGGGTGCGCGGCGTCATGGGCGACCTGCAACGGCGGCAGGTGGCGGCCAGCGCCCTGACGCTGGTGGCCAACCTCGACGACAGCGCACAGGAGGAGGCAGGCGAGGAGGAGGACCCGCACGTGGCCGAGGAGGCGGGCGACCATGGCGATGCCGCCGGCGAGAACGAGACCGATCTGCCCGATGGCGCCGGCATATCGGTGCTTTGCGCCGGCGGGCGCGGCGAACTCGACGATGCCACTGCCGCGATGCTGGCGCAGGTGCTGGAGGTCCAGGGCGCGACGGTAGCAACGGCCGGCTTTGCCGAGATGGAACCCGCCAACATCCGCCGCATCGAGCTCGAAACCATCGACTCCGTCGTGGTCGGCTTCCTGAACCGCGATTCCGTCAAGCACGCCCGCTTTCTGGTTCGGCGGCTGAAGCGCGCGAAGGCCGCCCTTCGGGTGGGAATCGTGTTCTGGTCGGAGACCGCCGCCGAGGACAAGGAAACGGCCGCCAGGCTGGCCCAGGACATCAACGCGGATTTCGTGGCGCATGGCATGGTCGATGCCGTACTGGGCGCACTGTCAAACGAGCCGCCGGTTGCCCTCAAGCTCATCGCCAAACGCCGCATGCGCCGGCAGCGGCCCGCGCCCAGGAAGGTGCCGGCGGCGGCGGCGAGCTAGGGTCGCCGTCGCCTCGTTCGGCAATGGGTCCGGCAAGCCCGGCACCGATGGCGAAAGAGCAGGTATCCAGTTCCCGTTTCGGGATCGCCCGCTCTACCGATCGACCATCGCCATGCCGCGCTCGGTGTAGCGCGGGCCAGCGATTTTCCCGGGCGCCAGGGCGTCGTCGAGCGCGGCCATTTCGGTGGCGTCGAGTTTCAGGGATTCGGCGGCGACGTTCTCCTCCAGATATCTGATCCGCTTGGTGCCGGGGATCGGCACGATGTCGATGTCGAAACCGCTGCCCTTCCGCAGCAGCCAGGCCAGCGCGACCTGGCCGGGCTTGACGCCCCGGGCAGCCGCGATGTCGCGCACCTTGGCCGCCGCCTCGACATTGGCGTCGTAGTTTTCGCCCTGGTAGCGCGGATCGTTGCGGCGGTAGTCGCCCTCGGCATAGTCCTCCGCGCGCTTGACCTCGCCGGTGAGAAAACCGCGGCCGAGCGGCGAGAACGGCACCAGGCCGATGCCGAGTTCACCCAGCAGCGGGATGATCTCCGGCTCCAGATTGCGCTCCCACAGCGAGTACTCGCTCTGCACCGCCGACACCGGATGCACGGCATGCGCCCGGCGGATGTTGGCCACACCCGCCTCGGACAGGCCGAAGAAGCGCACCTTGCCTTGCGCGACCAGTTCACCAACGGCGCCCGCGACATCCTCCATCGGCACCGCCGGGTCGACGCGGTGCTGGTAGATGAGGTCGATATGGTCGGTGGCGAGTCGGCCGAGCGAGGCTTCCACGGCCTCGCGGATGTGCCCGGGCCGGCTATCGGTTCCGACCTGCTTGCCGTTTTCTATGCGGAAGCCGAATTTGGTGGCGATCGTCACCTGGTCGCGCTTGCCCTTCAACGCCCGGCCGAGCAGGGCCTCGTTGGTGTAGGGGCCATAGACCTCGGCGGTGTCGAGGAAGGTGCAGCCGAGCTCGATGGCGCGGTGCAGCGTTGCGATGGATTGGGCCTCATCGGCCGGGCCATAGGATTGGCTCATGCCCATGCAGCCGAGGCCGATGGCAGAGACCTGCAGCCCCTGACTGCCGAGCTTGCGTGTTTTCAGGGTCATTGGTGCGCTCTCCGGTGCAGCTCGCCACGACTATAGGCGCGTCCGCTCCATTCTTAACAGGCGGGCTGGCCGCCACAATCGCCGGCCATGGGTCACGCTGCCTATCCCGGCGCCTCCGACAATCGGTTCGCCGGGCGATATTCCTGAAACCAGCCGCTCAGGCCGAAATACCGCCACGCCCGGATCGCTGCCCGGTCATCCAGGGCAGGACGCTCGAGATTTCCTCCAGGATGCGCGCCGATCTTGCCCAGCCGGCGAAGGCTTCCCGGGCAACCGACGGCGGCAACAGCCCGTCAAAGGCGCGATGGCAGGCGCGCCGGGCGGTATCGAAGATCGGGCCGCGGCGGTTGCTCGGCCATTCGTCGAGAAAGTCGAGGGCCTCGTCGAGGCAGGTGATTTCCTGGACGATCATCTGACCGTCCTTGACGAAAACGGGGTGGTTGAAACGCCTGTCGTTCATCACTTCCTCCAATCGCTTGAACGATGCTTTGAACTGGCCGGCAACGCTGGCTCCGGCTATCGCAAAATATGCGAGGGGCGGGTTTCCGTGTCAAGAACAGACACGGGCGGCCAGACTACTCGATCAGGATATGCGCCTCGCGGGCGGCCTCGACGAAAGCCTCCCGGGCGATGTCGGAGGACACGTCACCACTCGTCGCCCGGCGGCAGGCGCGCAACGCCGATTGATGTTTTGGGCTGCCGGCGTCACGCCAATGTGTCGTGAGCAATTCAATGGCTTGCTGTGTATTGGACAAATGGTGGATGGAACCGGTGACACCGACCGACACCGCCACGGGTTTGGAAAACCATGCAGTCTGCATTGGAACCTCGACAGGCCTGAAGCGATAAACGCCTTTGGCGGCCCAAGGTTTCGTCGGTGCCAATCACTCTGCCGTGAGAGTCCGAAACATCCGTTCTCCAACGACCATCCGCATCGACACCCGGTTTGTTCGCCTTCGGCTTGTGTTCCGTCGCCCCAACTGTTGCCGGCGAAAGCGGCTTCAGTCACCACCTGCCAATATAGGCGGCCAGTTCGTCCGGCGTCCCATTTGGAAAGGCCTGTTTCAGAAAGTCCAGGAACGCCGACACGCGTGCGCTGAGCAGCCGCCGAGATGGGTAGAGCGTCCAGAGAGCGATCTCGGGGCCGTCGATGTCCCCCCAATTCACCAGTGTGCCGTCAGCCAAGTCGTGGCTCACCAGCGAAATTGGGAGACGTCCAACACCGACGCCGGCTCGCACCGCATCCCGCACCATGATCAGCGTTGACAAAGCGAGGACAGGTTCGATCGTAATCGTCGACCGGCCACCTTGTGTCTTCACGTGCCATGTTTGCCGTTCGCCTGTGCCACGCGCAACGCCAGGAGCGGCCCGTCCACCGGTCGTGCGAGGAAGGTGTGGGCTCGCCACAACGACCAGGCGGTCGCGGAGAAACGCCCGTCCGACCAGGCTTTCGTCGGGATCCGGATTGACCCGGATCACCAGGTCGTAGCCTTCCTCGATCATGTCGACAGGGCGGTCCTCCGTCGTGACCTCAAGCCTTACCTCCGGATGTTTGAGGGTAAACCCCGCGGCGATCCTCCCCATCGCGGTCTGAGAAAAATGGAGAGGTGCGCTGATCCTTAATCTGCCCTTGGGTCTCTGACCGCCCGAGGCGATCGCCGCGGCCGTCTCGTCCAGTTCGGCGAGCAAGGTCCCCGTCCGCTCGAAGAGTGCCCGCCCTTCCTCGGTGAGCTTCAGGTTGCGCGCACCTCGTTCGAACAGGCGCAGATCAAGACTGCTTTCCAAGTCGCCGACGCGCCGAGACAGCGTTGCCTTGGGCCGGCCGGTGGCCCTTGCCGCTTTGCCGAAGCCACCATGGCGGGCAACGAGGTTGAAGTCGGCGAGGGCAAGGAGATCCATGATCGTTCCACCAGTGGGACGCTGCGTCCAGAATTTCCGTCTATTGGACTGCTAGTGAGCCACACATATTGGGCGTGTCAAGCAATCCAACAGGAGAAATTTCCATGACCATTCTCGTCACCGGCGCCACAGGCAATGTTGGCCGCCAAGTCGTCGAACACCTCGTCCAGCGCGGCGCCGATGTCCGTGCTCTCGTCCGCGATCCCTCGAAAGCAAGCTTCCCGGCGGGCGTATCGGTCGCGCAGGGCGACTTTCTCGACGTCGATTCGCTGCGCAAAGCCATGTCCGGCATTTCCACCCTGTTCCTTTTGAACGCCGTGGTGCCGGACGAATTCACGCAGGCCTTGGTGGCGCTGAACGTCGCCCGGTCGGCTGGCATCGAGCGGATCGTCTATCTTTCGGTGATCCATGCCGACGTCTATGCGAACGTGCCGCATTTCGCCGGCAAGTTCGGCGTCGAGCGAATGATCGAGCAGATGGACTTCAAGGCTACGATCTTGCGCCCGGCCTACTTCATCCAGAACGATCTGATGATCGAAGCCGCCATCACCGGCTACGGCGCCTACACGATGCCGATCGGCGGCAAGGGGCTCGCCATGATCGACGTGCGTGATATCGCCGAGATCGCCGCCCTTGAGCTGCTGCGCCGCGAACGGGCTGCGGAGCCACTTGCGCTCGATCGGATCAACCTCGTCGGTCCGCAGACGCTGACCGGGGCGGATATCGCCGCGATCTGGTCGGACGTGCTCGCCCGTCCGATCAGCTACGGCGGCGATGATACAGAGGGCTTCGAGCAAAACCTCAAGCAGTTCTTGCCTGCCTGGATGGCCTACGACATGCGCTTGATGGGCGAGCGGTTCTTGACCGACGGAATGCTGCCCGAGGCTGGCGACGTCGATCGCCTGACCGCGCTTCTGGGCCGCCCACTGCGCCCATATCGCGACTTTGCCTCACAAGTCGCTGCCTCCGCCTGACGGAAGCAAGCGCAAGGACCATTAACATGGACAACAGGGCGGCCTCTTGAGGAGGACGCCCTGCCTTTGCGTGGGACAATGTGTTCAACCAAAATTGCCCTACTGCCGGGAAGCCGGAAGAGGTCTATCGATCACGCGCTCGCCATCGTCGCCGGCCTGGCCATCCACGAACGTCCCAGCGACGCCGTCGACAGAGCTGAGGCCGTCGAATTCGATTGCGACGCCAATGAGTTGGGCTGCCTGCAGGACGAGGTATTCGACGTCCTCAAGGGCGACGTTCTCGGCCAGATTCCTGACCCTGACCCGTTCCGCCACCGCCGTGATGTTGACGATGCCGGCCGTCTTGAATGCCATCAGGACTGCTGAACTGACGTCATCGCGCAGGCGCGTCGAGTAATCATACCGCATCGAAACCTCCCAACCGGAACGGTTTTCTGTTCAGATTCCACCATGCGGCAAGGACTCCGCCATGGCAATTCACAAATTAAATATTATCCAAAAAAATCAATCAGTTAGTAGAGTTATGCAATTGCGTGGCCAGCGCCGAATCCTCATCATGCGCCTGGTGCGCGAACCATCCATAGCAGGGTCTTGACGCATTATGAGGCTTATCCTATTTATTAGCCAAGTGAGTTAATACTAACTCAACGTATTCTTGGTCCTGAGCGAGGAAAGCGCCATGGCTGAATTGGAACGCCCCGAACGACTGCAAATCATGCTGACGGCCGATGAACTGGCCGCGCTGGAAAACTGGCGCTACGACAAGCGCATGCCGAGCCGCTCGGCCGCGGTCAGGGAACTGTTGCGGCGCGGCCTTGCCTCGGACGGGTTCCTGACGGCGGAGCAAGGGGTTAAGTCGCAGGATTTCGGCATCCTGCGCAGCTCCGATGGCAACGGCGCCGCAGACCACGGCGGTTGACCGCAACTTTTGCGATCCGGCGCCTGGCAAGAAGCAACGGGCCGCCGGCCGACGTCTTGGTGGCGGATGTTGGCCTAGAGAATGTTGGTCGTCACTTCGACGATGATCGCGGCACCCTCCAGCGTGCCATTGGTCACATGCACGACACGTGATACCCGCAGATCCTGTGTATTTCCATCGATCGACAGGGAAACGCTTTCGCCAATCCGGGGAACCGCCTGGAAAATTGCATCGGTGGCTTCAGGTCGGTTGTCGATCGATATGCGGCAGTTGACGGTCATGTGGTCTCTCCTGTGTCGGACCCCGGTCGTCAACGCGGGCTCCGCGAAATGGTTTCGGGGAACAGATGCAACTTAGTGGCGCCCGAATTCGTACAGCAGGAATTGCTCCATTGTTCATCGTAGCGGGGCAACAGGCTCGCCGGGGAGGGCGTTGGGGCCGCCCCGGCGAGTTTTGTCCTCGTTGCCTCGCAAACCGTCAGCCAATAGCCAGGTTGGTCGGCTAGCTCAGTGCTATCCGTTCATTTCGCCCCGCGTGGCACGACATAACTCGTCACGGCATCTATTCCTCGCGTGACGACGACCGTAGTGTAGTCCGCCGGTGGAGAAGCCGTGGCGATCGCGTCGATTGCCTGGCACCGGCCGACGATCTCGCCGTTGGGCGAGCTTGCCAGCCTGCCGGCCAAAGACGCCCGGCATTGATCGAGGGATGCGTAAAGGGCAGGCGCCGTTTCCATAGGTTTGCACATGGCGGCGTCGCCGGTGCCGCACGAAAGCAAAAGCATCACAGCCCCGCTTGCCGGATCCATTGCCTGAGCTCCCATGTTGAACGAGCCTCAACGTGGGCGTGCGACCTTGGTTTCGCTGTCGCTAAAAAACGTCAGCGGACCCGAACCGGACTGGAGTGTGTGATTGATTTTGGTTCCATAGGCTCGAACCACGGTTCACGTCATCGAAAGGTGCTGCTATCGCCACTTTCCCGCGGGCGTGGTGTTACCGAGGTGAGAAGGGCACGCGTTTCGGGGATCGCAATTCCCCGGCCATTTTCGCCGCCTGGAAAATTGTCATCAAAACCAGGATTGGCTCACCGTCGGTCGGGTTGATGGTCAGGACCACACGGCCAAGCTCGTCGCTCATGCCGCAAGACCAGTCCTTAACCGCTATCGCCTTTCTCGCGGCCATATACCTCTCCAGGTGGGAAGCACCTCGCGGGCTACACCGTCTGGAGCTGTTGGATAGAACCTTCGCCCGACATTGCAACCAGCCGTACAGCGGCAAAGGCGGCCAAAATTATGAAAACCGCCGTGATGTCGAGGAACATCGTTGATGCAAGGATGCCCCCAACCTGGTCAAAGCAACTCAGTTGCATGGCGCGTCACCCCTTCAGGTCGCTAACCGCTTGATGATGATCCTGCTTCAGAAGAAATACAAGCATCTGCTAATAAGCCGGATGGAGCGGTCTCATGCGCGCAGCTTCGATGTAATCGATCTGCTCTGTGCGGTTAAGGCCCGCCAAGTTCTTGATTGCTGGTTCCCGCTCATGGGCTCGAACCACGATTCACGCCTTCAAAGGGCGCTGTCCTACCATTAGACGAAGCGGGAAGATGCAACTGCGCCAACACCCGTAGCCGGTTCGCGCGCCGGGATCAACGCAGTGCCGCGGCAAAGGCGCGTGGCCGGCATCAGTTCGGGAAGTTGTTGACAGGCTCCTCGCAGCGGTAGGCCGGGCAGCGGCCGTCACGGGTTGGGACATAGGCCGACATCGGCACCTCCGGCCAGTCGCATTCGTTGCCGAACTGCCTGACGTAGCGGTCATAGGTGTTGGGGCCGGTGCTCAGCACCACGGCGCGGTGGCTCTGGATCAGCCGCCGGAGCTGCTCGCAGCTCATCGTGCGGGTGTCGGGCCGGGCCTCGGCGAGGCCGGTCGCGGCAAGCAGGATCGCTGCCGTCATCAAAGCAATTCGGCGCATCGGCATGGCGGTTCCCTCGAGCTGACGTATCACGCGAAACTCGCATCCCGGCCGGTGGTTCCGCAACGGCCAACTGGCCGTTTCTTTGCGGGGCAACCAAATGGCGCGTCGCGCATTGCTGGGGATGGACGGCCGGAAGCCCCACGAGACGCCGCAATGGTGGCCCGGAAACGAGGATCGTGAAGCCATGTGCTGTTCCTTCTGTGGCGGCCGCGACCACCGCTACGAGGATTGCCCGCAAAGGGACGCCTCGGCCGATCCATCGCCCGTTGCTCCGCCAGACGAGCCCGGTATCGAACCTGGCCGCACGGGCCATCCCTGATTGACCTCTCGCGGAATTTGGAACGGCCGAGGCGAGCTGCCAGCCCCGGTTTCGACGAGCAGCTTCGGCCGCGATGCGGAATGTTGCCTTCCCATTGCAACCAAAATGTCCGCCATGCATTGCAGGGCACGGCGGAAATCCGTCTGCAAGCCTGACGCATGGTTGCGAGAGCGGTGTGGGACGCCAGGCGGTTAGGGGAAGGTGGGGCAATGACGGAATTGGCAAACATCGATGGCCCGATTGAAATCGCCGCCGACGCAAGGCTGGCGGCGATCGTCGATTCGTCCTTCGACGCCATCATCAGCAAGGACCTGAACAGTATCATCACCAGTTGGAACGGAGCGGCTCAGCGCATGTTCGGCTACGCCGCCGGGGAGGCTGTCGGCCGATCGGTGCTGATGCTCATTCCCGATCATCTCAGGGATGAGGAAGCCGACATCATCGGCCGGGTTCGCAATGGCGAAGTCGTGGCCAGCTATGAGACGATCCGGCGACGCAAGGATGGTGGATTTATTGCCGTCTCGCTCACCATCTCGCCGATCAGGAACGCATCGGGCGAGATCATCGGTGCTTCGAAGATCGCCCGCGACATCACCGCGACCAGGGAGAGCGAGCGCCGGATCCGGCTTTTGCTGCGCGAGGTGAACCATCGCGTCAAGAACCAGTTCGCGGTGATCCTCTCGATGATCAGGGAGACGAGCAAACGCTCGACCGATCCGCGCGAGTTCGAAGAGCTGATCCGCTCCCGCATCATGGCGCTGTCGCGGTCGCACGACCTGCTGGTCAACTCGGATTGGGCGGGTGCCAGCCTCTTCGACCTGGTCCAGGAGCAGCTCAAGCCATTCGGCCGCGAGGAGCAGGTATCGCTCTCCGGACCGCTTTTGACCCTGCAGCCGAACGCCGTGCAAAATCTCGGCATGGCGTTTCACGAGCTCGGCACCAACTCTTCCAAATATGGCGCGCTGGCAGGCGATGCCGGGCGGCTTGAGATCACCTGGCAGATCGCCAACGGTGTTCCGGGAAAGCGGGAAATCCATCTCGTCTGGGACGAGACGATGCCGGTGTATGAAGGGAGCCGGCGGGACGATGGCACGCGCAAGGGTTTCGGCACCGTCGTCCTGGAGCGGGTCGCGCCGCAGTCGCTGAACGGCTCGGCGGTCCTGGAACGCGGCCCGGGCCATCTCAGCTGGTCGCTGACGGCGCCGCTGGAATCGATCGTCGTTCCGCCGCTCGGCGCCGAAATCCCTGCTGCCGACACCGAGCCGTCTTTCAGCCCTTGAGGTCTATTCAGCACGGGGCGCGGCTTCGGCCCCATCAAAGCGAGGGCGAAGGTAAACCCGACCGCTGCGAAATGCCCCCGAAGAAACTTGCCAGCGCCTCGGCGGTCTGCGGCGGGTTCTCCTCGGGAAAGAAATGTCCGCCCGGCATCGCCTGGCCGCGCACGTCATCGGCCCAGCCGCGCCACAGCGCCAGCGGCCCGCCTTCACCGGCATACCAGTCCGCGAGCGCGCCCTGGCCGCTCCACAGCGCCAGCAATAGGCAGCGGATGCGCCGGCCGGTGGCCTTGTCCGAACGGTCATGCTCACGGTCGAGCATGGCCGCCGCCCGGTATTCCTCGCAGATGGCATGGATGTGGGAAGGCGCGCGCAAGGCATCGATATAGGCCCGCCGCACCTCGGGTGGAAACACCGAGGGCGATGAGCCCCAGCCGCTGAGCGCATTGTCGACGATCGCCTCGGCGGCACCCGCCAGGATTTTTTCCGGCAATGGCTCGGGCTGTGCCAGCAACGACCATGGCCAGTAGCCCAGCGCCAGCCTGTCGTCGGCCCGATCCCAGGCATCGGCCGTGGGCACGATGTCGAGCACGGCAAGCTTGTCGATGCTGTCTGGATGATCGAGCGCCATCCGGTAGGCGACACGCCCGCCGCGATCATGGCCGGCGACCATGAAGCTCGGGAAGCCAAGCTTTGCCATCAGCGCTACCATGTCGGCGGCCATGGCGCGCTTGGCATAGGGCGCGTGATCGGGAGCCGACGCCGGACAGGAACTGCCGCCATAGCCGCGCAGATCGGCGCAGACGACGCTGAACCGGCTGGCCAGCATGGGCGCGATGTCGCGCCACATCAGATGCGTTTGCGGAAAGCCGTGCAGCAACAGCAGCGGCGGCCCGCTGCCGGCACGCAGCGAGAATATGACGGCATCGCCGGTGTCGATCTCCCCACTTTTAAAGTCATCGAACATGGTCGCCTCCGGCACGCGCAACGGCCGGCGAACGGATTTGGTTGCAACACGCCCCCGCGGGGAAGCGGCCAACCTTTTTCCTCGACATGCGTTGTCCCTGTGAAGGGAAGGCCGCCGCGGGCGGCCATCACAGGAACGGAGACCCGGGATGAGAATTCTCGCGATCGTACCATGCGGCCTGATGCTGGCGCTGGCGGCACCGGCGGCTGCCCAGACCGACCAGCAGGACGACAGCACAGCGACCGACAATTGCCGTGCGCAGACGGAGCAAGGTGCAAAACAGCAGCCCGGGCAGCAGCCCGACAGCGGCAATTTGACGGAGAAGCTCACCGATTGCGGCGGTGTGCTGAAACCGCCCCCCACGGGGGATCAGGGAATGGCCGCGCCGGCGCCCGACGAAGGCAAGACGCCGGTGATCAAGCCCGGCGACGTGCCGCCCCAGCCGCCGAAGCAATAGAGGCAGGGCTCGCCGGCAGTCTCGTCCGCCGGAGACCCGCGACGGTTTCGCCGTGGCAAGTTTCCCGGTCTCGATCAACCGACCTTCTGGGACCGGCCGAGCCTCGACGCACCTCTACCGAACCAGCACGCCGGCGTGGCTGCAGAGCGCAACGAACGCCTCCTGCGCCTCGGCGGCACCGGCATTGCTTTCCAACGCTGCCTCGACCTTTTCGCGCGCGGCCTGGTAAAACGGGCCGCGTTTTGCCTGCGGCCAGTCGATGAGGATTTCGCTGGCATCCTTCAGTGTGGCGACGTCGCGGATCGTGTCCGAGCCATGCGGCTTGATCCGTATCGGCGTGGGCAGCATCAAATCGGACATGTCCTGTTTCCCGCTACTGGAGGAGTTTTGCTTCGCGCGCGGCGTCGATCATCGCCCACATCGCCTTTTCCGGCGGCGTCCAGCCATCCAATGCATCGCGACAGCTGCGCAGCGCCGCCCGGTAGCGCTGGCCCTGGCCGGCCGGCCAGTCGCCGAGACATTCCAGGCCTTCCCAGGCGCTGCGGACGACGCGCTCACGCTCGGGGGCGAATTTCAGGCGGATGGGTCGGGGAAACATCTTGTCGTTCAACGGTCGTCTCCGTCATGGGGGCGCCGGATAACGCCGCCAGCAGGGGTGGGTTCCCTGCCCGGCAAAATCAAATTTCACTCAACCGCATCGATGTCCGACAGCGCCCTCGGCGTCGGCGCTTCGGCGTCTTGGGCCACCGGCCGGTCATGCTCGAACTGTTCGGTGCCGGGCAAGGCATGCAGCCAGGTCTCGCGCCTCGAGGTCCACAATTCATATTCGGGCACGAGATCGGTCGGCGCGATGTCGAGGCTGCCGATCGCCACCTCGGCCTCGTTGTCGTCGACCCAGGCGACGCGGCCGCCGCAGGTCGGGCAAAAGCTGCGCGTGCCGTAGCTGCTGATGAGGCCGGTGGTCTCGAAGGCCTCGCGCGGCCAGATGGCAAAGGCCGAATAGGCCGACCCGCCGGCCTTGCGGCAATCCTTGCAATGGCAAAGCCCAATGCGGAGCGGCGCTCCCATGACCGAGAACTGCACGCCGCCGCACAGGCAACTGCCGGTCCTGCGTATGGTGTCGGACATGGTCGTGACCTCCGTTTCTGTCAGCCCGCGGCGCTGCCGGCCAGGCGGGACAGATGCTCGTCCATCGGCTCATCCGAGACGAGCCCCATCCCGATCCGTCCGGCCATGCTTTAGCCGCGGGCCGCCATATGGGCGTCGAGCTTCTTGCGCGATGGACCGTAGCGTTTGATGATGGTCTGCGCCTCGCTTGGCGGAATGCCGTATTTGCGGGCAAAGGCGGCGACCTCGTAGGGCTCTTCGCTCGAGACCAGCTTGCGGTCCTGTTTCGTCTTCGACTTGTCGTCAGCCATCTCGGGCCTCGCTTTCTGTTGTCGGGGAAACGCGCGGCCGTCTGCGCCCGATCCCGCGATCAACAGGACATAACACAGATCGGCGCCGCGGGTTCCACAAGCACGACAATAAGGCCGGGCGGTTTTCGACCGCCTGGCATCAGGCCGAGGAGCGCCTGGGGCCGGCGTCGGACGAGCGCTCGCCGTCGCACTCGGTGCATGCTGCGCTGACGCCGGGGCAGCCGCGCTGGTGCGTACCGGCGGGGCAGCAATGGCCGTTGGAACTCGTCCAGCGCGGACACTGGAAGACCTGGCCGGCGCCACCGCAGCCGCTGCATTGCAGCGCCGTCGACCGGACGCCACGGGATTTTTTTCTGAACCCGACGCTTGTGCCCACTTCAACCCCACCCCGAATAACTGCACCGGTATACCTGTGCATTAGCCCCAGCTAACTATAGCATTTTCGCGGTTACCAACAAGTTTCATGATTTGCGGGATGCTGGAAGGACCGTCGGCGCCGAATCCGCCCTCAGGCCGGCTTAAGGCGCATCGCGGCGAGATCGGCCGGCAAACCGAAAATCGGTTTTGCCGGCACGGTGCATGGATTCAAAGAGGCACCTCGGATAAGTGGGCTTCCAGACAAAAATCTGCCTGGGGGTGTCGGACCTGGCGTCGGTCGCGCGTCCTTGGGTCGGAACCCATTGCAAACCTGGAGAACGACCATGCCGTCGCAAATCACACAGTCGCAAATCACCCAATCGCCGTGGCAGACCGCGGCACTTCTCATCGCCCGCTTGATCTTCGCCGCCGTCTTCCTGATGGCCGTGACCTTCAAGTTCATGGGCATGGAGGCGACCGCCGGCTACATCGCCGCCGCCGGCTTCCCGTTTCCGCTGTTCCTGGCCTGGTGCGCGGCGATCCTGGAAGTCGCCCTGGTGCTGTGTTTCCTGACCGGCGCCTTCTTCTCGCAAGCCGCCCTGGCGGCCGCCGCCTATGTGCTGTTCCTCGGCCTTGCGTTCCACGGACCCAGCCACTGGGCCGGCAACCAGGCCGAGTTCGGCTTCTTCGTCGACCATTTTTCCTTCCTGGCCGGATTGCTGTTTGCCGCCGTGCATGGGCCGGGCAAGGTGCTTTCGCTCAATCTGGGATGGCCGGGTAGGGCTTGAGGCGAAGGATCACATCTGGTCGTTGTAGGGCTCCTTCACCTTGCCAACCATGCGGGCCAGTTTTGAAAAGGAGGGCATGTCGGCCTCCGGCTGGCACTGGTTGGCGAGCTCCAGCAGCCGTATCGGAAAGTTGACGGCATCGCGGCTGGACGCCGACATGCCTTCGGATCGCTCCTGGCTGGTTTCGCTGGCCTCGGCCTTGCGCAAGGCGATGTCGATCTCCTCGGCCGTCAGTATGCCTTTTCGAACCAGGACGTGGTTGATCGATGCGACGGCCATGAGCAGGCCTTCGAGTTGCAGGTTGGCGACGTTCATGGCGATTTTCCCTCCATTGATCGCAGTTGAAACGCGCCAGCGGCGTTTCCGATCCGGAAGGCGGCGCGGAACCCGTCTATTCCTGCGTCAGGCGCTCGCCATATTCGCGCCACAGCGCCTTCACCTCCAGGCTGCCGAGGCGCGTGACCGAAGGATCGCCGCAGCTGATGGCGACGGCGCTGATGTCGTATTGGGGGTAGGCGTGGGCGACGAAGCGGATCGCTTCGCCGAGCGAACGCACGCGGATGACCGGATCGGCCTGGCCCTGGCCGGTGCTGCGCACCCCGGAAACCGTGGCCGATGCATGCCGCATCCTGAACACGGATGCCATGGCTGGTCTGTCCATCGTCCTCTCCCACAAGGCCGCGCGACGGGAATCATTCCATAAGCTTCCGCTAATGATTTCACGGATGCCGGCTCATGGCCAGCCGGCCGGAGAATTCCACGGCTTGCGGGCCCCGGTCGGGCAGGGGGGTCGACCGAGATAGGAATTTTTTCTCAGAAAGTCGTTGACGGGGTGAGGGCAGCTTTGCCTTCCAGACGCTGGACCCCGTCATTGGAACCAGCAGCATCGTCCTCAGCTTCTATCAGTCCGATGACATCGTCGGCGATATTCGGGACGCCACGCAGGGCATCATCGACCAGACCCAGGCGGCGGCCAATGTCGCGGCCGAGGCCATGACAACGGTGATCGATCCGCAATTCGCGACGCTTGCAGCGGCCCAAGCGTTTTCGCCGGTTATCGCCCCGACCTACATCCGCACCGCGTTCTACGACAGCCATCAGGTTGCGGGCAGTGGCGCCGTTTACCGCAGGAACGCCACCTCGGCCGGGGATCTGGTGATCACCTTGAGCGATGGCGTGACGCTGGCGGGGTATACGTTGGCAGACACGCCGCTTGCTTCACAGAAAGGCGCTCGTAAGAATAACTCCAATGACGATGCGCCGGCCGTGCAAGCGGCACACGACCTGGCGCTGGGCGGGGTCAGGTTGCCAGCCGGTTCCTACAAGATGGTGCCAGGTTCAGTCTCGCCTTTCACCTTCGGCAATTTCCCTACGGTGAACGTCTATCGTGCGGTCGCTCTAACTGCGGACAACGTCACTTTCAATGGCCATGAGGCGGTATTGCACGGTGTGAGCCGGGCCAGCGCTATCGCGGCGGATGTCCAGCCGGTCTTCTCGACCGACAAGAACATGATCGTCGGCGCCCGGAAGAACATTACGTTTGACAGTCTTACCTTCGACCCTGAAAATAATTCCGATGCAACGAACAGCAACCAACGCTTTGTCTATGCGGTCGGCGTCGACGGACTGAGGTTTCTGGATACTAAGAGCGGTTCCAGCGGCAACCGGCGTGGCTACTACGCCCACATCCAGAACAGCAAAAATGTGCAGGTTGACGGACATCGTCATCAGAAGGTGACGGGCGGCTTCAATGTTCGCTATGTCGATGGCTTCGTGATGACGAATTTCCTTTTCGAAGATTTCTCGGAAGCGATCGATCTCGACGGTGCCAGCCAACGTGTTGTCATCCGCAATGGAGTGTTCAAGTCGACCGCGCGCGTGAACCAGTGCATCGACGTCAACGATCAAGTCGATGCTTCGATCGGTGATTTTTCAGTCAACAACACTGGAAACATCGTCACAATAAACTACAAAACGACGACGCCCGATACGTTTGCGGAATATGTTGCAGGCACGATTGTCAGGAATTTCCAGGTTGGGAAGCGCATCCTTCTGTCAAACATCTCGGGTTCGGCGGTCGGCTCAGCGGCCACTCCGGCTTTTTACATCGGGTGGGATTGGTCGGCAGGGAATCATGCCGGTGCGGCCCCGGTGCAGGACATTACCCTGCAAAACATTGTGCTCGACGATCACGGCTACTTCGATATTCGCGAGGCGGTCAACCTGAAGCTCAAGGACATCACCTCCCGCCGGGCGCAATGCGGCTTCAACCATGCCGTGAACTGCATTTCGGCCGCGTCGAATGCCGATCAGATCGCCTGGTCTGATCTCGATGTCGATATCGACGGACTACGCATTGAGGCATCTGACAAAGGCGGCCTGAATATTTCGACACCTTCACAGGCAAAGGTTAGGCGGCTGATAACGCGGGGAAACAACACGCTTGGTGGTGCACTTACGGATCTAACAATCACAGGGCTTGCCACTCGTGCCGGACGCGCTTCCGTCGACGAGTGCGATATCGGCGGTAACGTGGTGTTGAACGGCGACAGCACCGCCATAGCGGCTTGGGCTGGTGACACGATCTACAAGCGCAACGCTATTGTGACCAACGGCGGGAATTTCTATCGCGCGACAGCCGAGGGGAAATCGGCCAGCAGTGGCGGGCCAACCGGAACGGCGCTTTCTGTCGCAGATGACGGCTCGGCATCGATTGCGGTGTGGGCGGCGTCGACCGTTTACACTGTGGATGCATTGCGATCGAACGGTGACGCGTATTTCATCTGCGTGACGGCAGGCACTTCGGCGGTTGCAGGTGGTCCGGCTGGGACGGATCATAGGATCGCCGATGGCACTGTGGTTTGGCGGCCATTTGGTGGCGCGGTGAAGTGGGAATATCTGCTTTATCCATATTCCCTTAGATGGGGGAAAACCAATCACGTCAAGGGAGTGGTTACACTCCAAGGTGACGCGCAGAAGTACATATTCGGCGAAAGCATCGCCGCTCAGCTAGGCGATTATGCTGCAACCGGGTTGATAAACAAGGGCGTGTTCGTAGCGCGTCGCCGTGGCCGGGTTGTTCGGGCCAGCTACCAAGCGACTGCCGATGCTGCCGCCGATGCGGCCAATTATCGGAATCTGATCTTGCGACGCTTCCGGGCAGGTGCTTCGGCAAACGTGTCGACCATTGATACCAGCGCAACAGGGCTGACGGCGCTCGTCATGCGCGACGGCGCTGTTGCTGCCAACTCAGCCGGCGCTGACCTGGAGCCGGGCGACGTCATATTCGTCAACTCAAATTCAGTCGGCGCAGGCAGAACTCTGATAGGGCTTTGCGTGACAGTTGAGTTCATTGAGTTTTGACGCCCGCAATCGGGACCGCCGGTCGGCAAGCACCGAAGGTGCTTTCAACGTTGATCCACGGGCGGCGTGCTTGGCGATCACCACGAGGACCATGTTTGGCGGGCCCACGTAGCGCTGGCCGGCAACTTAATTTGGAGGGCGTCGGCATCTTGCGTTTCACATGACAATAATGAAGGTGTTTATTGCACGTGTCGCCAAGAATCGAAAAGGCGTTTCGAATGCGGCCCATTCGCCAATTCTGGTTCCCAAAGTTGCTCTTTCTTGCCCCGGTGCTCTTCTTCGCGGTTTCTCGAACCGACTATGCGAATTATGCCTCGTATGCCTTGGAAGGTGATATCGTCGCCTACTCGAGAGATTTCGCCTATGCGACAAGAGCAACGTTCCTAGTCTATATGACGGCTGTGGCGCATGAACCTGTGTTCATCGCCATGCATTGGCTATACGCCAACCTAGGGTTTTCGATTTCTGACAGCATGCTAGCCAACAGCATGGTCATGGTCTCAGTCTACTATCTTTACTCGGTCAGACAAAGCGATAGCGTAGTCCTTGGTGCGATATCGGCTGTCGGCCTGATCATGCTGCCATGGTTCGAGCAACTGGGCCAAAACACGTTGCGTCAAGGGTTTTCGCTTATCTTCATTCTCGCGTTCTTCCTCGCGATTAATGACGGCAAGAAATACCGAGCCATCCTCTTTGCCGCCTTGGCGATCGGCAGCCACTATAGCGCTGCTCTATTCGTTGCGATCTATGTCTTGGCAGATTTTGTTCCACGTTCAGGAAAATTGATCGTTGGCGCAGTTACCTTGATTTTCGCGGGTTACATTACAGATTTTGTTCCTGATATTTCGAATGTAATAATTACTCCGATTTTGGCGCAGGCTGGCCTATACACTCAGTACTCCTCCGACATGTTTATGAGCTATCGAATAGGGTTCAAGGCGCTGTTTTTTGCCTATTCGTTAGTCCAATGCATCGCCAGTGTCTTATTGATTAAGAGGGCGGCAAAGAAGTCTGATGAGCGCTTGGGAAAGTATTGTGTCCTCATGACTGTTATATACATGTTGGCGAGCGGACTACCTTACTACAACCGAGTCGCCATGATGCCGATGCTTTTGCTGCCGGTGGTGCTCGTGACGCTGTATGCCCGTATAACCGCGCCGCGCCGGTTTTTTCGGCAGACCGATCCGCGTAGTGAAACTCACTCGTCCAGTCGTTGGCAAGGCGCCTAACTCATATCCACGGCTTGCTCAGTTCTCGCGCTGCCCTTCGGTCTAGCCTAATCACCGCTTGAGCATCGCTCTGCGCATCGATTGAGGTGCTGTGGGCTGCTTTCTCGTGTCGCATCTCTTCGACCGTGAAATCCTCTATCGGCCCCGCAGAACATATTCAATCTTCAAGGAACCATCACCATGGACCAACCCGCGCCGGCTCTTGCGACCGTTCTCAAATCGGACGGCGGCCGGGCAGTGACGAGGGCTTGCGTGCAGCACCTGCTCTGTTGTGCTCGATGCGTGCGGATCGTCATTGCCAGCCAAGAAAGTACCAGGCGACCGTCCACGCAGCTGAGGCATAAAGGGTCACCGAAATTGGCAGCACGAGGAGCGAGCCAAAAGAACCCGTCCAGCGAAGGTCGCATTTGAGACTGCGTAAACTGCCAAATGAGCCCGGATACCGATCCGATCGCAACGGCAGCCGAAATCATTCCAAGCGATGAAACAGGCTACGGAAAGCCCGTCCTTCAGCCTTGAGTAGATGGCTGAGGCCGTGGCGCATAGCGCGAGAACAACAAGCACGAAAGATATTGCTGCGATGCGCCTCACTACGAGCCCGGCAGGTTGCGTCCGGCCGCTGCGATTTTGCAGGCGTCGGTGATCGCACCTTCGACGTTGTCCGTCATCTTGCCCCTCTCCTCAGGATTTGCGTCCTGACCAGAACACCACGGCCATGTCCACCAGTATGGCTGCGCCAATCAACGCCATGATCCTCCGGTCCATCCCTGGCCGGGACATGTCGTGAGCAAATCGAACCATCGTGTCCACCCTCCCAGCCTGGCAAAAACCGATCCGAAAGGAACCATCTCCATGGACCGCAACTTCGCGCGGGCGCTTGCGCTCGTCCTCAAATCGGAAGGCGGTTGGTCGGACAATCCGGCCGATCCCGGCGGCGCCACCATGAAGGGTGTCACGCTCGCGAACTTCCGACGCTACGTGAAGGCCGACGCGACAAAGGCGGACCTCCGCAGCATCGGCGACGCGCAGCTTGCCACGATCTACCGCCGCTTCTACTGGGACGCCGCGCTCGGCGCCGAACTGCCTGACGGCGTCGACTTTGCCGTGTTCGATTTCGCGGTGAACAGCGGGCCTGGCCGGGCGGCGAAATATTTGCAGGCGGCCGTGGGCGTTGCCCAGGACGGCCGGATCGGACCGGCGACCCTCGCGGCAGTCGAGGCAAAGCCGGCCGGCGTCATCATCGATGCGCTTTGCGATGCGCGGCTGGCGTTTCTCAAACGGCTGCCGACATGGGCAACATTCGGGCGCGGCTGGTCCGATCGCATCAAGTCGGTGCGAGCTCAAGCCCTGCTGATGTCGGCGCAACGTCCCGCGGCACCGGTGGCCGCATCCGCGCCTGTTCCGTCATCGCAGCCACCCAGGGTCGAAACGTCCGCTAATGGGGCGCCGACGGATCAGCCCGGGCCGCCTTCACGGCCATCCGGCGGCAAGACGGCGGCCGCGGCCGGCATTCTCGTCCTCATGGCCGGAGCGCTCGCGGCCTTCTGGCACCACGTCACCGGTTTTTTCGGGAGCATCTTTTGATGGCATGGTTCAACACCAACGCGCTGCACAATCTCCTCAACACGCTGATCGCCATCATTTGCGGTGGCGCCCTGGTCGGCTTCGACTGGACGATGTTCGGCGTCACCGATCGCACCGCGCTTCAGATCAGCGGCGCTATCGCCCTTGCCAAGATCGTCATCAACGCCGTGCGTGACGGTCCGCGCGGTATGGTCGCGCCGCCGGCCAAGGAGACATGAGATGGGAACGCTCGCACTGCTTGGCCAGGTCTGGCCATATCTCCTTGCAATAGGTGCCGCGCTCGCCGGTCTCTGGACTGCCTACGCCAAGGGCAAGGCCAGCCAGAAGGCCAGGCAGGATGCCGCCGACGCCGCGGCCCGCACCGAAGCCCAGAAGATCGACGACGCCGTCGCCGGCCGGACGCTGGACGACAACCGGGGGAGGCTGGGCAGATGGTCAAAATCATAGCGCTCTCGCTCACGCTGGCCGGCTGCACCACATCAGGCGGGTCGTTCTGCGCGGCCGGGCATCCCATCCGGCCGACACAGGCAGAGGTGGCGATCCTTTCCGCTGCGTCGGTGGCGGCGATCCTGGCTCACAACGAAAAGGGCCGGAAGCTCTGTGGATGGAGGCCGTGATGAACGATCTTTTCGACCTGCTTGGCATCAAGGGGCCGGTCGTCGCGGCGGGCCTTGCCGGCGGCGTTCTGCGGGCGCTGTCGCGGCATCGCTACAAGCTGCGCGAAATGGTGGCCTCGCCGATCTGCGGCGCGCTTGCCGCGGCCTATCTGACGCTGCCGGCGGTCTCCTATGCCAGGATCACCGGCCTGCCGATGCCCGATCCCGCCGACGACACCACCACGCTGGCCGCCGCCTTCCTGATCGGCGTCTGCGCCATGTGGATCTCGGACGTCCTGTTCGAGTTTGTGGTGCGGAGAGTCAGGCCGGCGCCAGAGGAATAGCTGCTGGCTCCGGCTGCACTTTTTGCCCGCCTCGGCTCACGCCGGGCGGGCTACTTTGCGTTTCGGGCGGCCTCCAGCGCCGGGGCCAGCCAGCGCGGCCCAAATGAGAGGTTGTTGATGACCAGAAGCTGCAGGCAGATGATGACGAGAACGGCCGCGCGCCATCCAGAAGTCGAGCGCACGGTAATGGATGACTGCATGGTGGTGGCGCATTGGGATCTGGATTTTTCAGGCTGGGTCAGACGTGCGGCGCTGTCGTGCCGGGAGAGAGGGGCGTCGATACTCCTGCAGGGGAATCGGGTGAGTTAATTATCGTGAGATGACGCTTACGAGGAATTCGTCGTCCCACGCCGCCACTTTTCGTTTCAATCG
>NZ_JAMYLL010000047.1:0-42288 GCF_040318045.1 Mesorhizobium sp. M1338
GTGAAGGCCGTCACCCGCGCGGTGTCGCGGCGCGCAATGCGCGCCGTGGTCCCGGTTGGGGGGCGTTTGGGGGCGTTTTGCATGCGCGCCGCGCGGGCCCCCGGCGGGCGCGAGATCGTCGCCACCGATGTCATGGACGGCGTGCTGGCGAAGGCGCTTGAGATCGGCGCCGACCGCGCGATCAATGTCGCAACGAACAGCGAAAAGCTCGCCGCCTATAATGTCGATAAAGGTACCTTCGACGTGATGTTCGAGGCCTCCGGCAACGAGCGCGCCGTGCGGGCCGGCCTCGATGTTTTGAAGCCGCGCGGTGTGCTGGTGCAGCTCGGCCTCGGCGGCGACGTGTCCCTGCCGCAAAACCTCATCGTCGCCAAGGAGATAGAGATGCGCGGGAGCTTCCGCTTTCACGAGGAGTTCGCGCTCGCCGTCGACCTGATCAACAGCCGTCGGGTAGATGTCAAACCGCTGCTGACCGGCGTCTACCCCCTCGACCAAGCGGTTGCGGCTTTCGAGATCGCTGGAGACCGCAGCAAATCCATCAAGGTCCAGATCGCGTTCTGAAGATCCTTTGGTTGCACCGGAGGCGCATCGGCAGATTGCCTTAAATGACGTCGGCGCCGATCGCCGCCAGCGCGGCGCGTGCCACGTCGGAATCCTGCTCGCCGGTTCCCGAGCCGACACCGATGCCACCCGCCAGGCGTCCGCCGAAGCGGATCGGCAAGCCGCCAGGCAAATTGGTCACACCGCCCTGTGAGGCGATCGCGGCCGAGAGCGCCGCCTCGAACGCCATGCCGCCGGTGGCAGCATTGATTGACGCCGCCGTGCGCGCCTTTGCCTGCGCCGTGCGCAGGCTCAAGAAACGTGCGCCGTCCATACGCAGGCTGGCGAGGGTCTCACCGCTCGCATCGACGACCACAAGACATTGCGGCACGCCCATCGTGACGGCGCGCGTGGCTCCGGCAGCGACGGCTTTCAAGGCGCCGTCATATGTGAGACTGATGGTCTCTCGAAACATCACCATTGGAGCCGCCTTCGCCGTCTCAGATTTTGATGCAGGGCTCAGGTGCTTTCGCGCTCGACGACGCGATAGCCTGTGAGGACGATTTCCTGTTGGTGCTGCTTCTCGCCGCCGCGGATGATCTGGATAAGCCTGCGGGCAGCCTGTCGCCCGATGCCATAGCAGTCCACGTTCACGGTGGTGATGCCGGGATGGCAGAAGGCGGCAACCTCATAGTCGCCAAAGCCGGCAATGGCGATGTCCTGCGGGACCCGCATTCCACGACGCTTGCATTCCATCAGCGCACCAAACGCCGAGAGATCCGAAACGCATAGCACTGCTTCGGTGTCCGGCCAGCGTTCCAGCATGCTGACAACCGCCTGGCCGCCTTGTTCGATGGAGATCGGTGGCACGCCAAAGGAAACGAGGCGGCCGGTCGGCAGGCCGAGTTCTTCGATAGCTCGAATGAAGCCTTCGCGCCGCTGACTGCCGCGTGTGTCGCGCGAGGTCGTGCCACCGATGTAACCGAATTTATGATAACCCTTCTTGGCGAGCGTCTTGACGAGAAGGCCCATGGCCTCTTCGTTGGAGAATCCGACCACCTGATCGATGGGCTTCGCGGGCAGCTCCCAGGTTTCGACTACAGGGACGCCAGCGTTTTTAAGAAGCCGACGGGCGCGCTCCGTATGGGCGCCGCCAGTCAGAATGATGCCTTCCGGCCGCCGACGGAGCATCGCTTCGATTAGCTTTTCCTCCTTCTCGACCGTATAGTCGGTGTAGCCGAGCAGAAGCTGGAGCCCCGTGCTCTCGAGTTCATCTGTAATGCCGCGCGCCGTATCGGCGAAGTTGGAATTGTTGAGTGACGGAACCATCGCGGCGACAAATCCAGTCTTGCGCGAGGAAAGGCTGCCGGCTGACTGATCAAGCACATAGCCGAGGTCGTTGACCGCGACCATGATCTTTTCCCGCGTCGCCTTGGAAACGCGACCCCCTTCCTTCAGGGCCCGCGAGACCGTCATGGTCGACACGCCCGCCCGCAGCGCCACGTCGACCATCGTCGGGGCGTAGCTCTCGCCCGGTCTCGATGAGGCTGCCTTGGCCATCAGCGCTCTCCACCGGCCGGCCGCGTCGATCTGACCGAGGCAAGCGCCAGACACTCAGTTACGAGGTTTATCTGGCGTCCTGCCGCGTTCATGAGCCACCTCTTAGAATCGGATCGAGTTCGATATGTTATCGATATCACCGAGAGCTGGCAACAACCAGGTCGTCAGGTCCGCCTTTGGTTCCGGTTCGTGGAAACTTCTCCCAATTCCAGATCGCGGTGCGGTGCAACTCAAGAACCTCGCCGATCCGGTCCGAGTTTATTCGCTGCAAGTCGGAATCCCCGCTCAGGCGAAGCCCGCGCCGCCCCCGGCGGTACCCAGACAGAAGAAAGAAGTTCGTCCACCTGCCATCCAAATTCGATCTCAGCGAAGCGACCGAGAAATTCCCGGCGGCGTCGAAGGTCGATAGATCAGGTCGGCGTACTGGTATGCGGACATGCGACCGCTGTCCCTATCACTGACTCGAGAAATTAGTTGCGATCGACAGGCTTCTGCCAAATGCGGCCTACCTCGTTGAGCCGATCACGCCGGACATCATCTTCAGAGAGATTGGCGAGCGACGGCCCTTCAGAGGTAAAGACCACACCTGCGGCTTCCAATGCTCGTCGCATGCGAGTGAGGTTGCCGGCGCGCGGAACTCTGTTGCCATTCTCAAACTCGCGGATGGTGTCTGCGCTCACATCGGACCTGCCGCCTAGTCGCACACGGGACCAGTTCAAGAGGGCTCGTGCTGCTCGCGACTGCTCTGCTGTGAGGATTTGCAAAACGACCCTTCTCGCTACTGACTTCCCGCAGAACAGCGTGACGGACCGAAGGTTCCGATAGAATTTCATCAACTGCTAATGGAACGGCAACTCCGAGTTTTATGGCCTCTATCGCGTTGGGAGGTAGCCATGCCTTCGGTGAGATTGCGAGACTTAAGTCCTGTGCTGAACGGCAAAGGTCCCAAGCGCGAAACATTTGGCTCGGTCACTCATTACGGGGCTGCCGGCGAACATCTGTCCCTTCATCGTCGGTTGATGAGCGCCCGTCCTTGTAGCACGCCTAGTGGCGGCTGCTCATCATCGGGAGGTTGGACATGGGAAGCCGCCGGTCAGCGACGACTGGATCCACAAAATCAAGTATGACGGCTTTCGCACCCAGATGGTGCTCGATTGGGCCGGCGGTCGCGCTTTTACCAAGATGGGGCACGATTGGTCCAAGCGCTATTGGCCGATCGTCACGGCGCTGGAAAAGCTCAAGGCGAAATCACTGATCCTCGACGGCGAGATGATCGCGCCCGAGGAGGGCGAGGATTTGCGCCCGCGGCCGGCGATCGAGCGCAAAGCGATCCTGTGGGATCTGATCAAGCCGGCTGACGGCATTATCCAATACAGCCAGCATGTCGAGGGCGGCGGTGCGGAGTTCTTCGAGGCGGCCGAGAAGATGGGTCTCGAGGGCATGGTTTCGAAACAGTACCGCAAGGGCGTATTGATGCTGGCCGCTGCCTTGTTGCTTGCATCGGCTGCGTTCGCGATCTGGTGGGCCATCTTTCGATGAGCACGCGCCGGGTCAACTTTCTGGACAAATGGATGGCAGAACATCTTCCAAACGCCATCACCGACGATCCTGTGGCCATCAGCGACCTTGCAGACGAGGCGATAAAGGCGGCCGACAGAGAAGGGATTCCCGCCGACGAAATCAACGAAGAAGTCTTGAGCGTGCTCGAGGTCATTTTTTGATGCCATGCAGCATCGCGGCAGCATCGCGCCGACGGCTTGGCAGGCTGATGGGCACGGCAGGGAAAAGCCGGCGGACGTCGTCTTAGGGAAGGCGTCGCCGGCAAGTGGCAGGCAGTTGGGCGGGGTGGGCGGTAGCCTGCCAATTCATTCGCGCCGGCACTATGATCTCAACTGACCTGCTTAGCTAGTGGTAAATTAGCGCGGCCCATCTGGTCTCAGATTGCCGGGACAAAGTGCCCGAGAACTCCTCCCCGGCCATGCGGCCCGACACCCTTTTGACAGAGGGAATGCCAACAAGGCGCCGGGCCTAGCCGACGAGCTGTCTGCGGAATCGCCCGCCGTCATGCGCTGGTCGGTCACGCCCTACAGCCGGACGAACTCGTCGAGCTGCAGGCGTATTCGCTGCCCTTCCGCGAAGGCTAGGGCGAGCGATTCCAGTTCGAATGACCGGGTTAGTTCCTGGTCTTCCCCGACCACCCGGACGAACCATTCGCCACAGGCTTCGACCACTTCGATGCAAGGATGCCTCTTGCCGTTTGGTATGTCACTATCCATCGCATTGCCTCCCGCAACATGAGGACAATCGCGAATTTATATGATGCGACGGTCCTCGCATCGATTTTTGCCATGGCTTCAGCCAAACGAGGCCGATCTCCGCAGGTTCCAATCAGGCAAGGCCATGAGCGCCGCGTTGCCCTTTGAAACCCTGGCTTTACTGCCTCTTCCCGTGTCGGATGCTACAGATCGGGCAAGGATTGGTCAGCGCGACCCCATCCCGCCAGAGCTTTGGAGGCTGCGCGTTTCTTTAATTCAGGGGCATCGCCCACATGGAAATGAGAGGGCGCATCTATTGTCTTCATCTCCGCCCACGTGATCGGTGCCGCGACAGGAGCGCCCGGACGTGATCTTGCGCTGTAGGGCATGATCGCGGTCGCCCCGCGCTGATTGCGTAGATAGTCCACAAAGATGCGACCCTTGCGGCGCGCCTTTGACAACACGGCTGTGAAATGCGCGGGATCGCTCTGGGCAACCGCTTGCGCCAGGCGAGACGCGAAGTCCTTCACCTCTGGCCACTCGGCGTCAGGGGTGAGTGGCGCGATGACGGCCGCTTGATCGGATCATCGCCGCCGGCGCCCTCACCAAGATCCCGGGGATCGGCGACGCGATCGCAGACATCGTGACCAAGCTTTACCATACCGGCACGCACCCAAGCCTTGAGAAGCTGCGCGAGGATGTTCCAGCGGGCGCTTCCTTGGGTCGGCAGCCGGCCGATCAGTCTGGTTCGATGCCTTGAGACGGAACGTCATGCAGCCGATCTCGCCGCGTCTGCGATAACCGCCATCGCGATAAGTAACCGTGAACGCGTCATCTATCCGGAGTCCAACATCACCAAGGGACAGCTCGCCGACCATTACGCAGCGGTCGCGGCGATCATGCTAGCACGACCGCCTCCGGCTTCTTGTCTTCGCGGAGACCAAGGTAGCTCGGATGTCGTAACGTCCCTTCATTTGTCATTTCGGTGAAGGCAATCTCAGCGACCAGCTTCGGACGGAGCCAGTGTGCGCCGCGCACTTCGGCGCGTGGTGCGTCGACGGTCGCTGCCTTCTGCTCAAGCGGCGCCATGATCTTCAAGAGACGAAGAAGTTCAGCGGTATCGAAGCCGGTGCCGACTTTGCCGGCGTAACGCAGCTTGCCGCCGTCATGAACGCCAAGGATCAAGGACCGAAACGCTCGGACCTTGTCCGACGGCGTCCAGCCGACAATCACAAATTCCTGCCGCCTGACGCATTTGATCTTCAGCCAGCTTGCGCCCCGGGACGCCACATAACTCGAATCCGCAAGCTTTGAGATGACGCCCTCAAGACCGGCTGCGCAGAAGCGATCGAGCAGCTCTTCTCCGCGGCCGACGATATGGTCGGAGTAACGAAGGACCGGATTTTTCGCTGGCAAGATCGCCTCCAGCTTCGCCTTGCGCTCAAGAAGAGAAAGCCTTGTCAGATCCTCGCCGTCGAGTTGCAGCAGATCGAACGCATAAAAGTCGATAGTCGTTGGGGCACCCTTCAATGCATTCTGAAGCGCCTGGAAGTTAGATCTTCCTTCCGCATCGACAACCACTGCCTCGCCGTCAATCAGGGCGGAGCGTACCTTCAGCTTGCGAGCCTCGGAGAGGATCGAGGGAAACCGGCTAGACCAGTCCAGACCAGATCGAGTGTAGGCTCGCGCCTCGCCACCGCCGACGGCAACGAGAATACGATAGCCGTCGTATTTCATCTCATGGATCCAACGATCGCCGGCAGGGACCGTGTCCACGAGCGTTGCAAGCTGCAACGGCCGGAAAGCGGGCGGCGCTAAAGTGACCTCGTCACGAGCGGGCGACTTCGCTTGACTAGCGCTCGACCCATTGATTGCCTTACGCGACGTCGGCTTGACCACTCTGACCTGAGCCATACTCAGACACGAAATAGCGTTATCAGCGTCCAACGCGCGACCAATGCTTTAGTTTCGCTGCAGGCCGTATTGCTTTTCGCGATCATTGCCGATCCGCTTGATTAGCGCCGCGGCCTTAAGGCCTGTGCTTCCTGCCTCCGGCCCTTCCAACTTCCCGATTTGCGCGCACTGCTCACTGCCAATAATCAAGAGCAGGAACGCGCGCCCCTTCTGCCATCGGCTTTAGAAGCCCGACATTCCGGTTCCTGCCCCCTAAACGGCCTGTCAACTTTGCGCCCAATTCTCTGCCGTTGGTTGCAGCTTGGTGCTTCCTGAAAGCAGACACGTCCCGGCGACCACGCTGGAGTGTAGTCGCGCTGAAAGCGGCTTGGCAGCCAAGCTGTGCTAGTTCAGCGTTGCCAGCAAGCGTGCGGCCGCCTGGAGATCTGCTGTCTGCAGGCCCTCCCTGAATTGCTCGAAAATCGGGTGGAGAAGGGCCCGAGCGTCCTTGTGTCGTCCACGAGCGGCCCACAGAGAAGCAAGATCGACTGCTGTTCGCAACTCCCATGCTCGTGCCCCCTGATGATCGCTAAGTTGAAGTGACCGCCGATAACAGAGTTCTGCTTCTTCGGCGGCGCCAGGTTGCAAAGCTGCAAGAACAAGGTTGCCTTTTACGCGCAGCAGCTCCGGCAAATAGCAAAGATCGCCGTTTGCATCGACCTGCCTGATCGTCTCCTCAATCAGGGAGAGCGCTTCCGCTGACCGGCCCGTCGTGGCGAGGCCCTGAGCGAAGGAGGTGTTGAGCGATGTGGTGAGCATTTCATAGGGGGCGGCGTGGAGCTCGGCGAGTGAGTATCGAAAACTTTCGACACCGTCGCTCGCATTGCCCTGACGGGTGGCAATCTCCCCTCTGAAACCTCGCCCCAGCGCGAGATAAGGCCCGAGGGAATGAAATTCGGCCCGGGAGAAAAGCCGTTCGATGTGTTCTTCCGCGCTCTTCGTGTCTCCGACCCACAGGAACAGCGAAACCGCCCAGACAAGTGCGATGGAGAGCGTCAGAGGATGGTCTAGAATCTCCGCTTCCCCGATCGTCATCAGCGCGCGCGCCACTGCCCGATCGGGATGGCCTTGCAGCCAGAGTGTCCTTGCCAGGATCGCACCGGCGAGAATCCTGCCGTCGAAGCCGAGATAATTCGTCGTGGTTTGGTTGGAACGCGGCCCGTGCCGCAATGCTGTTTCGAGCGCGGTCCGGGCCCGATCGAGTTCTCCGCTGAGGTGAAGTGAAATCCCCATCAGGGAATGCGCCAAAGTGGTGGAGACATGGTCCTCCAGGGTTTCGGCGATGACGGAACAGCGTTCCGCATAGTGCAGCGCGGTTCTGAATTCTCCCGTACGCATATGGAACATCTGCATCGGACCTAGAATCCGAAGCTGGTCGAATGCGTCGCCACGCCGATCGGCAATGGCGAGACTTCTGTCCAAAGCCACGCGCGCCGCATCTCTTCCACCGCGCGTGAACATCAGCGAAACGCCGAGCGCTGCCTGAAGATGCATCTCGTCCAATCCGCCGCTGGTGGTATCGTCGAGGGCAAGCATCGCCCGCGACGCCCAGCGATGACATTCGGTGAGCAAGGACATCGACAAAAAGAACGGCGCCGCGGCCGCAGCCAGCCGGACACCCAATTGCGTATCGCCGTCAGGTCCGAAACACCAATCCAGAGCCACTCTCACATTGGCCAGGCCAGCGAGGTGAAGCGACCGTTGCGTGGCGGTTGCCAAGCTCGGCCACTCGGCTCCCGTTTGCTCCAGCCAGTGCAGGTAATGGGTCGCGTGACGTGCGGCCAGGGTCGCGAGCTCAGTCTTGTCGGCATTGAGCTGAAGGGCGTAAGCCCGGGTCGTGTCGAGCAGGCGATAGCGCATCGTTGCCCCGGCAGGCCTGACCGCTACCATCGACCGGGCGACCAGGCTGTCTATGGCGCCAAACACGAGATCGTCATCGACGTTTGCGCTTGTCACGACCTCGAGGACCGCATCGATCGAGAAATGGCCGACGAAGACCGCAAGCCGACGAAGCAGATGGCGTTCGAACTCGGACAAGAGCCCGTAGCTCCAGTCCAAGGTGGCCTGGAGGGTCTTCTGCCTCGGCGGCGCGGTCCGTTGTCCCGGCCACGATAGTGTTAGCCGCGCGCCGAGAAGTTCGGCGGTTTTTTGCAGGCCGTAGCTGGCAACCCGCGCAGCCGCCAGCTCGATCGCGAGCGGCAGACCGTCGAGCTTACGGCAAATGTCGGCAATGATGGCTGCATCCGCGTCTTCAACCTCAAGGCGAGCGCCGCTGGCTGCAGCGCGTTCCAGAAACAGCTGGGTCGCCGGGTAGCTGTTCACCAGGGTCACGGTGAGGTCCGGATCGTCCGGCGCGCATGCAAGCGGCGCCAGCCTGTGGACGTGCTCGCCTTCGACCTGAAGGGGCTCCCGGCTCGTTGCCAGCAGGTGGACTTGCGGCGCAGCGGCGAAGATGCGCCCCGCCAGGTCCGCCGCCGCGTCGATGACATGCTCGCAAGTATCGAGGATCAGGAGGATCCGACTGTCCGCCAGATAGGCTGTCAGACTGGACGCCGGGTCGTCGGATCGGAGAGAAAGCCCTAGCATCGAGGCTATAGTCGTCGCAATCAGGCTCGGATCGCTCAGCGCCCCGAGATCGATGAAATGCACGGCGCCCGCGAATGCTTCGACCAGGTCATGACCCACCGCCACGGCAACGGTGGTCTTGCCGACACCGCCGGCGCCGACGATCGTAACGAAACGCGCGCCGGCCAATTGCGTTGAGAGGGCGGCGGCATCATCGGTCCGGCCCACCATCCGGATCAGGCGGCTTGGCAGATTGGCCCGCGGATGCATTCGACAATCCAGACCACGTCGCCATCTCGATCCACAACTATCGTTGGCGGCTCGGCCTGGCGGCAGGCGAACCCAGATATGATGCCTTGGAAAAGAAGCTGGCGGCGTTTCCGGAGATCGGGGTGCCGACGGTGACCATGGAAGGCGACGCGAACGGCGCGCCGCATCCCAATCCAGCGACCTACGCCATGAAGTTCTCCGGCAAATACGAACATCGGCTGATCTCGGGCGGCATTGGCCACAACCTGCCGCAGGAGGCCCCGCAGGCCTTTGCGCAGGCGGTCATGGACGTCGACAAGTTCTGACGGCCAGTCAAGCGGAGCTTTCCGATGAAACCTATCTACCTCGTACCGTGCGTGTTTGCGATCCTTGCGTCATCTGCGGCTGTGGCCGTTACAAATGAAGATGCGAAGCCGCGGGCTTCATCGCCGATCTATGGCGTCACGATCCCCGATGGATATCGGCAATGGGAACTGGTCGCGCCGGCCGAGGAAGCAGAGCCCCTGAACGAGCTTAGAGCGGTCCTCGGCAACGTCGTGGCGATCAAGGCATACCGCGACGGAACGTTGCCGTTCCCTGACGGGACCGTTCTCGCAAAGCTTGCTTGGAAGCATATCCAGTCGCCCGAATTCGAATCCGCCTCCGTTCCCGGCGCCGCCACGACCGTCCAGATCATGGTCAAGGATTCGAAGAAATACGCCGCCACCGGCGGATGGGGATTCGGCAGGTTTGTCGATGGCAAACCGGCCGACGAGACCCAGCATCGAACCTGCTTCGCCTGTCATGAGGCGCGCGTCCAGGGACTTGACTACGTCTTTACGCGGTACGCGCCTTAACGGGCTCACTGGAGTCCGGCCCGAACGCCCCTGCGGGGTTAGGCAACCTATGGAAGGAGACAGCCATGTCCCAAAGATGGCTTATCACTGGAAGTTCGCGCGGCATCGGCCGTGCCTTGTCGGAAGCGGTCCTGACCCCCGGCGTCGTCTGGTGGCGACCGCACGCGTGCCCGCGCATATGGCCGAGCGCGGAGCGCTACGGCAACGCCGTCCGAACGGCCGCACTCGACGTCACAGACCCGGCCGCGGCACAGACAGCTATCCTGCGGCTCTCGCCGCGTTGGATCGTGCGCCTGCCGCTCGGAAGCGATGCTGTGAAGATCATCGGGCAGGCCGACACCGCGAGGCTGGAGGAGCTTGAGAGATGGCGCGAGTTGAGCGCGTCCACGGATTTTCCACCGACAGGCAACGCCGCCCAGGTCCAGTTCAAGGAGACTCCGGAACATCTCCGTTCCTCGCCTGCGTCAATCACGATAAAGCCGCACCAATCAAGATCATCGAAAGGATATGTATGATGAAGAAATTACTTGCAGGGCTGGCGATCGCCGCAACGATATTCGGCAGTGCGCATGCGCAGTCCGAGAAGCCCACCGTCGTTCTGGTTCATGGCGCCTTTGCCGACACCTCGAGCTGGAACCGTGTCATCGAAATCCTCGAGAAGGATGGTTATCCCGTCGTAGCCGTCGCCAATCCCTTGCGGGGCGTCAGGAATGACGCCAAGTATGTTGCCGATATCCTTTCTGGCATTGGATCACCCGTCGTCCTGGTGGGGCATTCCTATGGCGGGTCGATCATCAGCGAAGCCGCCAACAGCGATGCCAACGTCAAGGCGCTGGTCTATGTAGCTGCATTTGCACCGGAAGCTGGCGAAACAGCTGCCGGGCTGTCCGGCAAGTTTCCCGGCAGCACGCTCGGTCCCACCCTTGCTCCACCGGTTTCGCTTTCAGGCGGCGGCAAGGATCTCTACATCCAGCAGGACAAGTTCCACGATCAGTTCGCAGCGGATGTCTCCGATGCCGAGGCGAAGCTGATGGCCGCGACGCAGCGGCCCATCACCGAAGCGGCGTTGAACGAGCCCCAGACCGCGCCGGCGTGGAAGACAATGCCAACGTGGTTCATCTATGGCGACAAGGACAGGAACATCCCCCCGCAGGCTTTCGCATTCATGGCCGCGCGGGCGCACTCGCGACAGACCGTCGTGGTCAAGAGTGCCTCGCATGTAGTGATGGTATCGAACCCCGAACCCGTCGCAAGGCTGATCGAGAGTGCAGCCGCGGCAAAGTAGCCGGTGCGCCCGCCGGAGGGCGGCTTTCCTGAAGGCAACGTCAAGGTCCACGGCTGGGGCAACAAGGCCTGCACCAGGACCATATCGGTGGCCCGTGCGCGCCTACGGCCTGTGGCGGGATCTCAGCAACGACGAGGAATACCCGCTGATGGTCTGGGCGTTCGCCAAGAAGGGTTGAGTGGCGGAAGCTGCGCTTCATCGCGGTCGTGGCCAGGGGGGCTTGAAAGCTTGGACACTTGACCGGGTCCGCCGCCAATGACCTACTTCGAATTCGAGGAGGCGTTGGCGAATGGACATTCGAGCGACACTGACGGAGATATGCGAAGCCTTCAACGCGCACGATCTTGATCGCATCATGGCGTTCTTCGCCGACGACTGCGTTCTGGAGATGCCGAGGGGACCCGAGCCCTGGGGAACTCGTTGCGAGGGCAAGCGCAGCGTAAGAGACGCGCTGGCGACGCGCTTTGAAGGCTTGCCCGATGTCTATTACGGCAAGGCTGAGCATTTTGCGGACGAGGCTGCCGACACCGGCATGTCGAAATGGGCCCTCACCGGCACCACCCGTGAGGGCACGAGAAGGGAAGTCCAAGGTTGTGACTTCTACACGTTTCGCGACGGAAAGGTGATCCGCAAGGACTCATACTGGAAGATCGTGGAGTAGGAGTTGGCATTCCTGTCTGATCTTTTCGTCGCCCCAAATCCCACCACTAAGTGGGACTACGCGATGCGCCTTGCCGCTCTCTTCTACGAGATGCCAATCAAGCGCGGAAGACATTCGAAGCCGCTGCCAGGAAAGATGTTCCTCCCTCATGGTTGGGTCTCCTGGACCAAGCCCGACTTTACTCCATGTCCGGCACGTCGCCACCAAGGTTGTCAGCTCGCCATATTCACCCACCGAGGGGCTAGCTTGAGCTGACCTTCGCGTTGTGGCCGCGTCCGCGGACAGCCGATGCCGGACCGCTTTGGTTATGGAAAGGGTTGATTTTCGATGGAGCGCATTGCACATTTCGCCCCGTCGCAGGCGTCCGAACGGGGAGAGCACGATGAGAGCGTTCATGTCCAACAAGAATGGAGCTGATCACAAACAGGACATGAAGCGTAATGCAAACACGACTCCGCAGCGCCGCCTTGCAAGCAGGCACGCCCCGTAGCGACCGGAAACCCTGGCTGCCGAGTGCAGCGAATATCGGCCCAACGGCTGAAATCGATTCAACTGATAACCCGCTTCCCAGAACGCGACCTACTCGCAGCAAGCCGTATTCGCGTGCCAGGAAGTTCCTGTCCTATTACAGGCCGCATCTGCCGCTGCTGGCGGCCGATCTCGCCTGCGCGCTGCTGGTTTCGGTGACAGCGCTCTTCCTGCCTCTCTGCGCCAGCTACGTCACCAAACATCTGGTCCAGCTTCCCGGCGCACCGGAAGCCCTCAATCAGATCTATTTGATGGGCGGGGCCATGCTCGCCCTGCTGGCGGTGGAAGTGCTCGGCAGCCTGTTCGTCGACTATCAGGGCCACGTCATGGGCGCGAAGATCGAGAGCGCGCTGCGTAAGGAGCTGTTCGAACACTGCCAAAAGCTCGCGTTCAGCTTTTACGATCGCCAGCGGGTCGGCCAGTTGATGAGCCGCATGACCAACGACTCATTTTCGTTGGGCGAGCTCTTCCATCACGGGCCTGAGGATATGGCGATCGCGGTTTTCAAATTCGCGGGCGCAATTCTCCTCCTGGCCTATATCGACCTGCCGCTCACCTTGCTTATCCTCGGGGCTACGCCCTTTGCAGTGTTCTACGCGTTGCATTTCAACCGCCGCATGAACCGGGCGCTAAGGCTCAGCAAGGAGCGGATCGCGGCGGTCAATGAACGCATCGAGGATTCGCTTGCCGGTATCCGCGTTGTCCAATCCTTTGCCAATGAGGACCTCGAGATCCGCCGCTTCGACGAGGAGAATGCCCGTTTTCTTCAGAGCCGTAGGGAAGGCTACAGGAGCGAGGCCTTCTTCTCGGTCGGGAACACGACCTTCGCACAGCTTATCACGGTCGCCGTCATCGTCATGGGCGCCGTCAGGGTCGTCAATGCCGAGCTCGGCGTTGCGGATATGATGACCTTCCTTCTGTGCGTCGCGGTGCTCGTCGATCCCGTCAAACGCCTGGCAAATTTCGTGCGGCTCTGGCAGGAGGGTTACACCGGCTTCAGTCGGGCGATGGAGATCTTGGAGGTGGAGCCGGAGATCGTGGATCGGTCGGCTGCCTCCGACATCTCCCGCCCGCGCGGCGCCCTGGCGTTTCGCGATGTCGGCTTCCGTTACGAAGAGGACGGGCCACATGTTCTCAAAGAACTGTCCCTCGATATTGCTCCCGGCGAGTTCGTGGCCCTCGTCGGCGCCTCCGGCGTCGGCAAGAGCACCTTATGCGCGCTGATCCCGCGCTTTTATGAGGTGAGTGAAGGCGCGATCCTGATCGACGGTGCCGACATCCGCGACATCGGCTTGAAGTCGCTGCGGCAAAGCATCGGTGTCGTGCAGCAGGACGTCTATCTGTTCGCCGGTACGGTGGCGGAAAACCTCCGCTACGGGCGGCCGGATGCGTCGGAAGCCGAAATCATCGCGGCGGCAAAGGCGGCCAACGCTCACGATTTCATCATGGCGCTCCCGAATGGCTACGCCACGGATATCGGACAGCGCGGTGTGAAACTGTCCGGGGGCCAGAAGCAGCGCCTAACCATCGCCCGCGCGTTCCTCAAGGATCCAGCAATCCTGATCTTCGACGAGGCTACGAGCGCGCTTGACAATGAAAGTGAGCGGGCCGTCCAGGCCGCATTACTCGACCTTGCCGAAGGGCGGACGACGATCGTCATCGCCCATCGGCTTTCGACCGTTCGCAATACGGACCGGATCCTGGTGCTGACCGAACAGGGGATCACAGAACAGGGGACCCATGAAGCTCTCATCGTTGCCGAAGGAGCCTATGCCCACCTCTACAAGGCGCAGGCCAGCATCTAATCGGCGTGCGCATGGAGGAGCGCGAAAGAACGACCCCGCCGCGGACTTCCGCTAGCCCATAGATCTGGTCCAGCCGAACGAACATAATCTTGCGGCAGGTTGCGGAGCGGCCACCACCCAAGTCGACGCACTCGATGCGCGCCTTGACGTTGAGGTTGAGGGTCTTGATGGCATGGACATCCCATGCAGGCTGATTTCGGCGGCAGCGGATAGTCGTGCATCTTGAGCCAAGCGATGCAATCGGTCCGGCTCTTGCGTATCTCGATCAGCGAGAAGCGCTTGACATGCCAGGCTTCGAAGCTGGCTTGTCGTGGATGGTCGAGCCCCATCCCATTCGCAACACTTTCAAGGCCTTAGGCCAGCCGAACAAGGATATCGTCGACGACACTCGGGACGGTGCCGGCCGTGTCGATATTGATCCCGACGGGAAGGTATTCGCGGGTCCCATGATAGCGGAGTACCAACGCACGCTCGTCTGGCTCGAAACCCGGCTCCGCTGGCCGTCCATCCAGACGTCGGTTCAGCGTCTCGACATCTATTTCGAGCACGAAAATCTTGTCGAATAGGTGCAGGAACTTATGGAAGTTACGGGAGCCGCCGCAGAAGAAGGTGACTCGGTGGGTGGTGTCGGCGACCAAGGATCGGACCTTGTCGACAGGCCAAATCCAGTGCGCGTAACTCCAGGCGATGCGGTCCGCGACGCCTTCAGGTGGTCCGGCCAGTGCCTGGCCTGTCTCGGGGTCGCCGACATAGGCCAAGACCCGGTCACCATGAATGACGTGGTAGCCGCGCCGTTCCAGCTCGGTAGCGACAGACGTTTTTCCAGTGCCGGATCCGCCTTCGATCAGATAGTTCCTGATGCCCATGGGCGCCGTTTACCACGGCTTTCAATTCGGTGAGAAGAGACTCTACTGCGGACGCTTCACCAACGAATTCACCTAATCAGAGGCAGCTTGGTGTCGGAGACGTCACCGCCTCCTTGCCGTCGCGCCGGCGAAGCGGCGCTCAGCTAGAAACAGGCGAAGTGATTGGAGCTCCGAAGCTTGGCTAGCAGGATGATGGCCGCTCCGCGGGGGTCAACCTTCGCTTGCTCACTCAGCGGAGACGCATACCAGGCAGCCAATTCTGCCACCAAAACAGCGATGTCCCCGTTTACCGATGCGCATTTAAGTTGTCCGTTCTTCGCCATCACGATTATTGCTGTGCCCGTGACGCCATACCCAATCGCGGCCATCCGCTGAACGCAGCTATCGCCGTCGACACGAACGTCGAAAAGAACCGATCCTGCGGTTTTCTCCGCAGCGTCAGCCACACGATCACAGAACGGCCGATGCAGGCCTTCGATGTTGCCAAGTGACTGCTCAAACAACGCCAATTCAACATGTTCCGCCACCATCGCCACGAAAATGCGCGTCGGCTGGCACAATCGGCAATAGGCCAGGTCTGATTATCCCCACACCAACCGCCCTCCCGATTCGTTCCACGTTGCCTCTTTATGCAACTTTCGAAGCACAAATCATGAACAAGGGATGACGGGGCATTCGGTTCAAATTCGCCGCTAACGTCGGCTTCGCGCCCAATGTCCGGCCGCAATAGATCAGTTTGCGACTTCCCGAAAGCAGACCTTCGTCCTTAATGCCCTTTACGATTCGGATCGCGGCGCTGAAGATCAGATGGGTCCGCGAGAGGTGGTCGACGCGCAATAGCAATGGTCTCGTAAGGTGCCACGTACGCCATCTCAAAGGCTCCGCCCAGAACCTTGGTCATCGCAAACAGTGCGGCACCGATGCCTAGTTTGGGGAGCAGTCTTGAATGGGTGACTAGGTGGGTGGCGATATCGGCCATGGCGTCCTCCTGTAGCCATGAGCATCGCCTAGGTTGACGCACGGGTCCTTGGCGCGAACCTGAAAAATCCTGAACAACACTGAAGTTCGCTTTCGCCGTGGCTTCAGCTAAGCTGCAGTACTCGGACGCGACAACTGTCGAATGGACATCCACTTCGGACCTTACCAGATGAAACGCGCGGAACGGCAATTGCTCGGCCCGGGCGGGCCGATAGAGCTTCCATCGCGTTGCTTCGATATCCTTGGCGCGTTGCTGAAAACGCCGGAATCGGTGGTCGGTAAGCTCGAACTCTTCGACAGCGAATGGTGGTGGGGGACAATACCCTGCAGGTACAAATGTCTGCGCTGCGCAAGGCGCTTGCTGGCGCCCGGGTGCTCGAATTGCATCCCACGTTTCGCTACAGCCGCCAGTGAGCAGGCGGCCTCAGTAAGATGGAAACTGTGAGTTATGCGCAGCGCCATCTATGGAAAGCGCTGCAACTCGGTCAGGCGGGTGCTAGCTTCCAACTTGTATTTTCCGCCTATCTGGGTTTCATAAGTCGGCAAATAACTTAGGGAGGAATTCAACATGATAAAAAGGGCAATTCTCGGCGCCGGTATCCTTGCCGCCGGCATGTGGAGCGCGTCGTCATCGGCGTCCGCCGAAAGCCTGACCATGTATTGCGGCGTCGACGAGGTCTGGTGCCAGCAGACGGCGCGGGCCTTCGAGGAAAAGACCGGCATCACCGTCGACATGACCCGCAAGAGCGCCGGCGAAATCTACGCGCAGCTGCGCGCCGAGGCGGCCAATCCCAAGGGTGACATCTGGTGGGGCGGCACCGGTGACCCGCACCTACAGGCGGCCGAGGAGGGTCTGACCGAGGAGTACAAATCACCCCTGATCGATCAGTTGCAGCCCTGGGCGATCAAGCAGGCGGAAACATCCGGCCACCGCACGGTCGGCATCTACTCCGGCGCACTGGGCTTCGGCTATAACAAGGATCTGCTCGTCAAGAACAATCTGCCCGAGCCGAAATGCTGGGCCGATCTGATCAAGCCGGAATACAAGGGACAGATTCAGGTCGCCAACCCGAATTCCTCAGGTACAGCCTACAACATGCTGGCGACGATCGTCCAGCTGTTCGGCGAGGAGAAGGGCTTCGAGTACTTGAAAGCCCTGCACAAGAACGTCAACCAATACACCAAGTCGGGCTCGGCGCCGATCAAGGCCGCCGGGCTTGGTGAAACCACGATCGGCATCGTCTTCATCCACGACGCCGTGTCGCAGGTCGTTGCCGGCTTCCCGATCGTTCCGGTCACCCCTTGCGAGGGAACCGGCTACGAGATCGGCTCGGAATCGATCATCAAGGGCGCCCGCAACATGGAAGCCGCGAAAAAATTCTACGACTGGGCGCTCGAGGCCGATGTCCAGTCTAAGGCGCAGGATGCGGGGTCATTCCAGGTTCCGTCGAACAAGGCGGCAAAAACCTCCGACAAGGCGCCTGACCTCTCTGCCATCAAGCTGATCGACTACGACTTCAAGAAGTATGGGTCGAGCGAAGAGCGCAAGCGCCTGCTGAAAAAGTGGGACGAGGAGGTCGCGTCGCTGCCGCAATAGCAGATGCGCTTTCGTCAAACCCGCTGGCCCCTTGAACCGACCGCCGTCCTTTGGATGGCGATCGGATGGGTGGGGTTTGCCTTGCTGCCCTGGTACGGCATCGAGGACGGGTTCTTCGGCCTTTCCTGGCTGTTAGACGGCTACCCGTTCGAAAGCAAATTCGCACCGGCGCTGGTTCTGGCCCTCAAGGGCGGGAAACTGTGGTTGGCGCCGCTCGGCTTCCTGCTGGCGGCGCCGCTGCTTCTGTGGGGTCGCAACAAATCCGATCCGTTTTTCGGCCGGCTGCTCGTCATTGTCGGCGCTACTGGATTTGGCTGGCTTCTGTTCCAGGGCTTCGCCATCGGATTGCACGGCTGGCAGTTCAGCTGGCTGACCAGCCTGTTCGGCGATCTTGGCGACCGCCAGTTCGGCATGGGTTACGGCGCCCTGCTGGTCAGTGGCGCCTTTCTGTTCCTGTTCACCCTGGGTATTGCCGCACGCGGTGCCGTCGGCGGCGACGTATTCGTCGTCAGCTCAATCGGCTTTGTCGTCGCGGTGGTTTCCGTCTTCATCTTCATGCCGATCCTGATGATGCTGGCCAACGCCATGCAGACCGACGACGGAGGCTATTCGCTTGTCGCGTTCCTGGCCAAATTGTTCAGTTCGCGCCTCTGGAGCCTGGCTTGTCTGGCCGGCGGCAGCCGCTGCGGCGTTGCCTGGAACTCGCTGCTGCTCGCTGTACTCGTCGGTCTGCTGACCATGTTTCTGGGGCTGGTGTTCGCGCTTGTCGTGACACGCACGGGTTTCCGCCACGGCAAGCTGCTGCGTGCGCTGACCGTGTTGCCGATCATCACGCCGGCCTTTGTCATCGGCCTTGCCATCATCCTGTTGTTCGGACTGTCGGGCGCAGTGACACAGAGCGTCGCCGGCGTCTTCGGCATCCAGCCAACACGCTGGGTATACGGACTTCCCGGCCTGCTCATCGCCCAGGTTCTCGCCTTCACCCCGATCGCCTTCCTGGTTCTGATCGGCGTTGTCGAAGGCGTCAGCCCGTCCATGGAAGAAGCCTCGAAGACGCTGCGCGCCAGCCGCTGGCAGACCTTTTGGACCGTATCCTTGCCGCTGATGAGGCCAGGCCTCGCCAACGCCTTTCTGCTCGGCTTCATCGAAAGCATGGCCGACTTCGGCAATCCGCTGGTGCTGAGCGGCAATTACGATGTCCTGTCGACGGAAATCTTCTTCGCCATTGTCGGCGCGCAGAACGATGCGGCACTTGCGGCGATCTTGGCACTGGTGCTGCTAGGCTTCACGCTTGGCGCCTTTTATGCGCAACGCTTCTGGATCGGCAGGCGCTCCTATACCACTGTCACCGGCAAGGGCGACGCCGGCGTCCATCCACGCTTGCCGGAGGGGCTGACACACGCGCTATATATCATCGCTGGGATATGGACGGCGTTCACCGTGCTGGTCTACGCGGTGATCTTCTATGGCAGCTTCGTCAAGCTGTGGGGCGTCGATCAGAGCCTCACATTGCAGAACTACAAGAAGGCATTCTCCATCGGCTGGAATGAATTCGGCATCCATTGGTCGGGCTCGGCATGGAGTTCGTTCTGGACGACGATGGAAATAGCACTGATATCGGCGCCGCTGACCGCAGGGATAGGACTTCTGACCGCCTACCTTCTCGTTCGCCAGAACTTCCGTGGCAAGAATGCCTTCGAATTCGCGACGATGCTGTCGTTCGCGATTCCGGGAACCGTCATCGGTGTCAGCTACATCATTGCCTTCAACGTACCGCCGATCGAACTGACCGGAACCGGCATCATCCTCGTGCTGTCGTTCATTTTCCGCAACATGCCGGTAGGCGTGCGGGCCGGCGTCGCCTCCATGTCACAGATCGACCGCAGCCTGGACGAATCCTCGCTCACACTTGGCGCCAACTCCTGGCAGACCTTCAGACGCGTCATCCTGCCATTGCTGAGATCGGCAATGCTGGCGGCGCTTGTCTATTCCTTCGTGCGTGCGATGACCGCAATCAGCGCCGTCATCTTCCTGGTCAGTGCGCGCTACGATCTTTCGACCAGCTACATCGTCGGACGTGTCGAGAACAATGAGTACGGCATCGCTATCGCCTATTCGACGGTACTGATCGTCGTCATGCTGGTGGTCATCGGCCTGATGCAGCTGGTCGTCGGCAGCCGCAATATCGGCCGGCGCGGCATCCAGGGGGGCGACGGCGGCTGGAGCGTACGCACCAATGTCAGCCTGCCCGCAACGCCAGGCGGCCAGACGACAATAGCAGGAGCCGGGTGATGGCCGAAATTCGCGGCAATGCAGCCTCGGTGACTTTCGAGCATGTCACCAAGACTTATCCAGGTGCCAGTACGCCGGCGGTGAACGACATCTCACTTGCAATCGAAGCCGGAAAGCTGGTGACACTTCTCGGACCTTCCGGCTGCGGCAAGACGACGACGCTGCGCATGATAGCCGGCCTGGAAATGCCGTCCAGCGGCCGTATCCTGATCGGCGGCGACGACGTGACTCGGCTGCCGGCCACCGACCGCGACGTATCCATGGTGTTCCAGTCCTATGCGTTGTTCCCGCACATGACGGTGATGGAAAACGTCTCCTACGGTTTGCGCTTCTCCGGCCATGGCAAGAAGGAGGCCGCGTCCCGCGCCCGCGCCGGGCTGGAGTTGGTCGGCCTGACCGGTTTCGAGGCGCGCCTGCCCAGCGAACTGTCGGGTGGTCAGCAGCAGCGCGTGGCGGTGGCGCGCGCGCTGGTGCTCGAACCGCAAGTGCTGCTGTTCGACGAGCCTCTCTCCAACCTCGACGCCAAACTGCGCCGGCACGTGCGCGAGGAAATCAGGGAGATCCAGATAAAGCTCGGGCTGACCGTGGTCTATGTCACGCACGACCAGGAAGAGGCGCTGGCGGTTTCGGACCGCATCATCGTCATGAACAAGGCAGTGGTCGCACAGGACGGCACGCCACGCGAACTCTACGATGCGCCAGCCGACGCTTTCGTTGCCGACTTCATCGGTGAAGCTAATATACTGCATTGCGAGGTGGTCTCAGTGCAAGGGGACGAAGCGGCCGTTCGGCTAGGTTCGCTTACCTTGAAACTGCCGGCGCGTGGGCACCGGGCCGGCCCGGCGAAGCTGGCCGTCCGTCCAAGTCGCATCGAGATCGGTCCTGCCGGCGCGCCGCAGACGATCGCAGGTACGGTCGTAAAGGTCACCTATGCCGGCAGCCATCTCGAACTGGTCATTGCCACGGCGCTTGGCGACGTGTTCGTGTTGTCGCGCAACGTCGATGAGCCGTTTCAGGCGGGCCACAGTGTCGGCATCGGCTTTCCGGAGCGCGGCCCGGTTCTGATCAAAGCTTGAAGGGTTCGACGCAGAGGTCGCGAATCTGGGCGAACACACCGTTGCCGGCGCAGATCACCAGCGTGCCTTTCTCCAGAACGGTCCTCGGGTCCGGCTTGACGATTGTGCCGCCGGCTTCCTCCACCAAAAGCATGCCGGCCAGGCAATCCCAAGCGTTCATGTGCTCCTCGACATAGCCCAGCAACCTGCCGGCAGCGACATAGGCGAGCATGAGCGCACCCGAAGCGTTGCGGAAAAACACGCCGCCTTCGGCAACCAGAGAGCGGATGAGCGTAACGATATTTTGCATCTCGGCGCGGTTGGAGAAGCCGATGCCGACCGAACCTTCGGTCAGGCTGGTGACGGCACTTGTCCTGATCGGCTTGCCGTTGAGAAACGCACCACCGCCCTTGCGGCAATGGAAGGTCTCGCCGGTGGAGGGCTCGTGGATGACGCCGACCACGGTATCACCATCCTTGGCGCAGGCGATGACCACGCACCAAGCCGGAATGCCGCGCACGAAATTCGCAGTGCCGTCGATCGGGTCGATCACCCAGACATGCCCGGTCGATCCGGCGACCGAGGCATGTTCCTCGCCGACAATGCCGTCGTCCGGATAGGCAGCTTTCATCGCCGCGCGGATGAACAGCTCGACCTCTCGGTCGGCCTGCGAAACCATATCCTGATGGCCCTTGCTCTCAATGGTAAGGCTGTCGAGATCGCGGAAATATTTCAGGCCGAACTCACCGGCGCGTCGCGCGAGATCGATGGCGAAATGTTCACGCGCTTTGTTATCGGATGTCATGGGTCCTTCAGAATATGAACGCGGGCTGGAAACGGGCTGGGTGGAGAAACGTAGCGGTAGAGATGACAGGGTGCAAATGATGAGCTCTGCACCTGCGCGAAATCGTCGTCGTTTGTACGGTCAAGATGTGCGCTACTGCGTGGAGGGCTCGCCTGATTGTCTTGCTCGCCGGTCAGCCCTGACTATCCCGCATGAGCTGACCGACCACGACCAGCGCGCCATCCAGGTATGCCTCAGTGATGGAAGCCGTTGCGCCGAAGGTGGGCAAGCGCGGTCCTTTACAAAAAGCAGGTAGCTAAGCGGTTACCTGCCCGTCACGGCGTCCTTGTGGACAATCCAGCGCTTCGGTGCCTGCGCTTCCCGGATGATCTTGGCGGCCTCGTCTCTAGTGATGCCAACCTTGCGGGCATAGTAGGCTGCCTCCGCTTCAAGCCCGCCCTCTAACGGCGCATCAATCGCCTGCTTTGCCTTCTTCTTCCCCATGAGGCGAATCATACCACATCTCGATGCTTAGCTGAACGGTCGCTTCTGAGGTGTCTAAAATTTCAAACCGAGACACTAGCGCCATCCACCAATCCTTGACGAGATAGGCGCCGATCTTGCCGGCAAACGAATCGACCAGACCTAGCCAAGGTCCAGGCGCTCGGGCATCGCCGCCGCTAGCGCCCCACGACCCATCTCCAGTAGGTTGATCGTCTGCAATCTTCCTTGCAGAGCCAGAAGACGACATCCGCTTCCGGTCCAAAGTTGTCTTCGGGCAGCAGCCAGTGGGTGAGTTCCCAGAGGAAGCCTGATGGACCATGACACCCTCGAAAAATTGAATTTGGAAGAGTGCTGGAAAAATCTGACAGGGTTGGGAAAACAGGATCTGACACGCGGGACCGCGTCGGTTCGCCCCAGCAATCGACGCTTTTGCTGGTTGTTGCCGCGCTTCCGGGCACGTTCTCATACTGGCAGTGCCGCTCGCTGAAATTGCCAAACCGGCAGGTCGCTGGTTTTCTTTTGCACTCACTCCGGGAGTTACTGTGATCGAGGTTGACTGTGACGTGGAAGCGAATCCTTGGAGGGCTCGACTCGGTCAACCGGCTTCAGTTCATGCTGGACGATGGTATCTTCCAGCCGAGTTGTTCTGGCGTATTCCACAACGTCTGGCCGACGTCGGACGCGACCTGGCATCAGCAGGATGAACTCCTGGAACTGCTGCAGTTCCATCAGCCGATGGAGGATTTCCTGGAAGGCCAGGATCGCGTGTTCTACGATCAGCTACCCGATGTCATTCAGATCTATCGTGGGTGTAGCAGGGATCGCCTGCACGGCCTGTCTTGGACGACCGACCGACGGATTGCCGAATCCTTCGCAAGGGGCCATCGCGGCGTCCCGGTGCCAGAGCCGGTCGTGGCGCGAGTGAGCATCCCCAAATCAGCGGTCCTGGCAATCTCAATCGAACGAGGTGAAAGCGAGTGCTTGTCGATCCGGATAGCATTTCGGCCAACGCGATGGAATTGGCGTGACGACACGTCCGGATCGGCTCCGCAGCGAAACGCCATTGCACTCAATCTTGTTGTCGCCACTCGTCACTCGTTTCAGGCGAAGGCACGCTCTCCGATCCTTCCGGCGTGATCTGGATGCGCCCGGCCGGTTCTCTGGATTCACGGAGTGAAGACGGGCCGGGAGAGCCATGAGGGCTATTCGCGGCTATCAAGGGCAATGAACAGGTCCAAGGCGGTCGCCACCATCACACCTTGGCTTTCCGCCAACCGGCCCACCATGCTTGCCACTGCGAGCAGAACCAGCGCTCGCCTCGGGCCGGATTCACGCGCGTTGCCGAATAATATGCTTGGCCGGCGATGTGATAGATGCGCTCGCCGCGCTCGTTAATGTTCCCCTTGATGTCGCAGCCCATATTCCGCGCCGCGACATAGCTCGGTGAAGTGCCGGACGAATGGACCCGCGGGAGCTAGCGCTGATCGCCGCAAGCAACGGACGTAAACCCAAGTAGTACAAGAACCATTACGAGGTGACTGGCGCGATGCGAGTGCCACCATGGCCTTCGTCGTCCTGTCCATTTGAGATGAACTGCTTTGCCCATCGCCCTCTCCCAGGAGGGAGAATGCGTCCGTTAGGAGCGGAAGTCTAGAAGTTACAGATACCGAGGGACGCCTAAGCTTTTCGCCTTTACGCTTTCCTCAGCGGCGTTTTCGCAGCTGCCTTGCGGCCAAGGCCCATGGATTTTGCGAGCGCTGATCGCTGGGCCGCGTAGCTCGGCGCCACCACAGGATAGTCTTTCGCAAGACCCCACTTAGCTCTGTACTGGTCCGGTGTCATGCCCAGCAAACCTAGGTGGCGTTTCATAGATTTGAACTTGCGCCCATCCTCGAGGCTTACGATGTAGTCGGGAAACACCGACTTATTCGGATTTACCGCTGGAGTCAGCACTGGTGGCGGTGGGGCGACGGGCTCTATTAACCCTGACAGAGCAGAATTGACGCTGAGGATCAAATCCGAGAGACCCGACACCGGAGTCGCGTTGTTCTGAACATAGGCGGCGACAATGTCTGCGGTCAGCCCCAACAGATCGATGCCCGACTGCTCGCTTGCGTCGTCCATAGTTCGGTCTCCTTGTTGACTATCTCGCTCCTACGCGGGAAGTTCAGTGAGCGCAATCACTGCACTGTTAACACCAACTATCCGTGCTGGTGTTAACAATGAGCCTCGGCGCCATCGCATGACCAACGGTGTGCTGAAAAGGGGCGTGACGCAGGCCTGCCGGCGCTCATGGTTTCACCGCTTTCGCTCTCCATGCGTATGCCATACGAGCCTCGACGACGTTCGGAACAGTTCGGTCGTTGTTTCCGCTAGCCGTGGTTCGATCGGTATGCCTTGCTCACTGCTCAAGCGCTTCGATTTCGCGAGGACGCGCTGGAGCAGCGACACGAGTGTGTTCGCATGGCAGTCTGCTCTGTGCGACGCCCGAGCAACGAGCGGGACGCCACCCGCAAGATAGGCCGCAAGCCCGTCTGCGTGCGCCTTGCGCAGATGCGGCGGGACGATGAGCTCCGAGATCTGTCTGCCGACCGCTTCAGCGCGCGAATAGCCGGAGGTCTCCTCGGCCGCCGGGTTGAATTCCACAACCAATCCGGCTTCGTCCGTGACGATCACGCAGTCGAGCGATGAGCGAACCACCGAAGCGAGGATCGCCTCTTGGACGTTTCTGGCGTCGTCTTCTTGCAAGAGCGGGCACTCCGCGCGCGCCGCCGCCCAACCGCACCGAAATCGCCCGCTCTTCAACCGCCACACCGCATCATGCGCCGCCTCGGCCGGCCGCGCGCGCCCGTCAACCTGAGCAGTCCCACCTGTCAGGCGCATCAGTGCACCCACCGCGGACCAAGCGAAACCGTCAAATCCCCATAGCGCCGAAACCGAGCCTCCATCCCGCGGGTTCTTTCCCTGGAGGCTTTCGGACGCCGGCCCGTCGCCAAGCCAACACGTTGGCCGGAAGCGGACTTGTGGCTTGGGACTGTGAGAAGCGCACGTTCAGGCGCCCCCATGCATCGACGCGATCTGTGTAGGGTTACGGATGCCGGCCAACCCCCATAGGCTGCCGAGCAGCAAAGCGCAGCATGTCGGTCGTTGAGGTCGGCTTGTGAGTGAACTGAAAGCGGACATTCTGAAGGGTCGTAGAACGCCCGAAGGGGCGACCCCTAGCTGACATTTGCCTCAGATATTTTCCGGCGTGACTATTTCGAAAGGAATTGACCGCTGAAGGGTGGCGAACGGTGCTTGTGGTCCAATGACATCAATCATGGTTTGGACAAGAAGGGCCGAGGTTGCGTCGAGCGGATGACAGAGAGCTGCAGTGATCAACCCTTCAGACAGTCCCTTTCGGGTTTCGGGTCCAATATCACGGCAAACCAGCTTGATCCCCGAGCGCTTTTCGAGAGTTGCCTCCCTTAGCGCACGGAGGACGCCGGTTATTCCGCCGCCGACGATCAGAATGCCAACAAGGTCGTCAGTCGCCTTCAGCAACTCGGCCACCATGCGGTACGCCTCACTCGATTCCTCATGGGTCGGACGACTTTCCTCCACTGTTAGCCGCGGAGCATGCTCGCGCAAATAGGACCGGAAGCTGGCGTCTGCGACGTCCTGGCATTGATAGCGGTGGTTCCCTATGAACACCGCAATGCGACCAGGGCCATGTGTGGTCTGGGTGATCAGGAAGGCTGCGGTGCGCCCCAGCTTCCAGTTGTCGGTGCCTACATACGCCGCCCGTTCCGGCGCTGATTGGTCGGTAATGTAAGAGATGACGGGTTTCCCGATCTCCTTCAGAGAACGGATGGCCTGGCCAATGATCGGATGATCTGCGGCGACCACAGCGACAGCGTCGCACGACTCGCCGAGCGCGACGAGGCGGCTCGAGATAGTCTCCGGTGTCAGCAGATCCACAAAGTCGATAACCGGCTCGATCACCTCGTCCCGGCGATCGCGACAGGCGGCAACGATTTTCTTGCCGAACAGCTGGTAGAGATCGCGAGTGGACTGCTGGAGTAGGAAACCCAACCGATAATGCGGCGATATCTGACGGGCTCGGTTATCAATCGCGCCGATGCCGTAGAACCCTATTTCTTCAGCCGCGCTTTGAACGCGCTGGATGGTTTTCGGACGTACGGAAACCGAGCCGCTCAGAATTCTGTTTACGGTCGCTGTGGATACGCCTGCGGCAGTAGCGAGATCGCGAATTGTCGGCCGAGTCATGAACCTCACCTTCGTTTGTATCATGATGATTGAGCCGAAATGATACAAATGTCATTTTGATATTATTTTCGACTACTACAAATATCAACCCTCCGATATGAAATGTGCCAGCTAGGGTGTGATCTGGTGATGGCTCTCGGCGGCTAGACCCACACGCTCAAGACTGATCCGGGCACGGAGGTGCTGTTACGATGGATGACCTTCAGTATGGGACACGCGACAAGCGCGGCAATTGGGCGCCGCACCGCCGCGCCGAACCGGCGCCGTTGTGGCATCGTCCGTTCAATGCAAGAAAGGTCATCGCCTGGCTCCCTGATTTTTTTTGGCCGTGGAATGCTTTCCACATCGCCACATCGCTCCTCTGGGTGAATTTTCTCATCCCGAACTGGCAGAGCCTGGCAAGCTTGTCGCTGCTCAACTATTTTTGGCTTTACGGTCTGAACGCCGCCGGCATTTTCCTGTTTTATGGCTTCTTCGAGCTGCGCTTCTACGTTCATCGTCGGCAGGGCACGCGCTTCAAATACAATGCCAAATTTCCGTCTGATGTGCCGTCCGACGTTTTCTGGTTCCAGCGCCAGAACCTAGACAATTTCCTCCGGTCCTTCTTTGTCACCATTCCGCTGTGGACGGTGGTCGAAATCGTGATGCTGTGGGTCTACGCCAACAGCTGGGCGGTCTGGCTGCCCTGGACGACCAATTGGCTCTACTTGTCTTTCCTGGTGTTGCTCGCGCCGTTTGTTCACGAGGTTTATTTCTTTCTGCTGCACCGCGCGATCCACTGGCCACCTGTCTATAAGTGGGTCCATTCGGTTCACCACAATTCGATCAACCCCAGCCCATGGTCGTCTCTTTCCATGCACCCAGTGGAAGGCTTCCTGTATCACGCCGAGGCGTGGCTGCACCTGCTGATCCCATCCAACCCGGTCTGCGCCTATTTCACGCTGCACGGCGCCGGCTTTGGCGCGGTCAACGGTCATCTTGGCTTCGAAACATTCGAACTGACCGACAAGATGAATCTCGATAGCCATTCTTATGTGCACTACCTGCACCACACGTACTTCGAGGTGAACTACGGCGGAGACGGTCTCGTGCCGCTCGATAAGCTGTTCGGTACCTGGCACGACGGCAGCAAGGAGGCCGACGACGCGATGAAGGCGCGCTTCCTCAAAAAGAAAGAGAAGCTACGCGCCAAGCAGCAAGCCCGTGGCGCAGGCTCGGGTATGCCGGCGGAGAGACGGAAAGGCATCAGCGCCTATGAGGAGCGGGCGCGGGGCAGCAGAACTTAATTTGAACACCTGCAGGGCGGGTGAAACCTGGGAGGACTACTGTGAAGCTTTTAAAGACACTCATATCGGCAACGGTTCTGACTGCGTTCAGCACCGGCGCGACGCTCGCCGCCAACATCTTCGTGATCGGCGGCAAGCCGGACGATCCGTTTTGGTCGATCGTCAAGCGGGGTGCCGAAGACGCCGGCAAGGTGGTCGAGGCCCAGGGCGGCAAGGTCACCTGGCTCGGTCCCCAGAACTATGACAATCTGGGTGTGGACGCTGCCGAGCTGATCCGGCAGGCAATCGACCAGAAAGCCGATGCCATTGTCGGTCCGGACTGGGTGCCAGAAGCAATGGATCCTGCGTTCAAGGCCGTCAAGGGTGCCGGCATTCCGCTGGTCATCTACAATGCCGGCGGGTTGAAGGCGGCCGATCGCCTCGGCGCGCTGAACTACGTCGGCTCTGACGACTACAGGGGTGGCGTCGCGGGCGGCGAGTACCTGGCCAAAGCCGGCAGCAAGAAAGGCGTCTGCATTAACACCCTCCCGGGTGCAGCCAATATCGAAGCTTATTGTGGTGGCTTCAAAGAGGGGATGAAGAATGGCGGCGGCGAGGCCGACGTGTTGCCCTTGCCCGCCACGTCGTTCGGTTCAGCTACAGCTGTTGCGCAGGCTGTGAAGGCTTATTTGCTGCAGCACTCGGACGTGACCGCCGTGTTCACCATCGGTAATATTGACGCCAACTCCGCCATGAACGGCCTCACCCAGGCTGGAAAAAGCGATAAGGTTCGTCTCTGCGGCATCAACTTCGACGAGACCATCCTGAACAACATCAAGGACGGGAAACAGGCCTGCGCGATTGATCAGCAAGGCTACCTGCAGGGCTACCTCGCCGTGGCGATCCTGAACGGCAATGTAAACTACGGCCTCACCGTGCCCACTCGTGAGATCCTGACCGGACCCGGCATCATCGACAAGGCTTCCGTGGATGCTACCATCGCTGGTGTGAAAGCCGGGACGCGATAGCCCTTTGTTCAGTGCCGCCCTCGCATGGAGCGGGGGCGGCCATTCCATCTCCCTGCGGCGGCCTGATCGTGGCTGGCCGCCCGCTCGCGGATTACCCAATGGCACATCCCGTGACTTCCACATCGATCCAGGCGGGGGACCCCACGCGGTCCGGACTCGCCCTCGGCCGGCTGGCGCGTCGACCAGAGTCGGGCTCGTTCCTCGGCCTGGTCGCGGTTCTGCTTTTCTTTGGCCTGTTCGGCGGAAGCGGCTTCCTGTCGGCAGCCGGCACGGCCAGCTGGTTGAACATCGCGTCCGAGATTGGGATCATCGCAATGCCGATAGGGTTGCTGATGATCGCCGGGGAACTCGACATCTCGGTCGGCGCCGTGATCCCCGCAGCGTCGCTTACCGCTGCCATCATCTCGGGTCACTATGGGCTGCCCGACTGGCTTGGCATAACGGCCGCGCTTGGCCTCGGCCTCGCTGTCGGCCTCCTCAACGGGCTCTTCGTGACGAGAACGACCATCCCGTCACTCATAATCACAATCGGCACCATGTTCCTCACGATGGGCCTGACGCTAGGTCTCACCGTCAAGATCGCTGGCAGCACCGGCGTCTCGCTTGTGCCGGGCCCGCTTACCAAGGCAATCTTCGGCGACTATCTCGGCGGCATGTTCCAGGTCACGATCCTGTGGTGGGTGCTGTTCGTGATTGGCCTGTTCTGGCTGTTGCACATCTCCCCCCTGGGCAACTGGATCTATGCCCTCGGTGGCGACAAGGAAAGTGCGCGCAACGTTGGCATTCCGACCAAGCGGCTGACCATCGGTCTGTTCATGCTATCCGGCTTCAGTGCCGCTTTCGTCGGGGTCAGCGAGGTGATGGTCTACCAGAGTGCGCAGGTTCTGGCTGGTCAGTCCTTCATCTTCAATTCCATCATGTGTGTGGTCATCGGGGGCGTTCTGCTCACGGGTGGCTTCGGCTCGATCGTTGGCATCGTGTTTGGCACGATTACTTTCTCGATCGTGAACCAGGGCATCTACTTCACCAGCCTGGATCCCAACATCGGCAGCATCATAATCGGCGCGCTTCTTTTGATCGCGGTGCTGACAAACGACACCTTCCGGCAATTGGCACTCAGCTATTCGCCGAAGAAGGGGCCGCAGTCATGATGGACGCAATCAAATCGGTGCTGCGTCGTCCCGAAGCCGGCTCGATCCTCAGTCTTATCGGTGTGGTGCTGTTCTTCGTTCTATTCGGCGGCGCCAACCTGGACACGCTCGTTGGCGCGGCGAGTTGGGTCAATTTCGCGGCCAATCTCGGTATTGTCGCCATTCCCGTTGGGCTGCTGATGATCTCAGGCGAACTCGACATCTCCATCGGCGCTTTGATCCCAGCCGGTTCCATGACAACCGCCATACTCACCGGTTACTACGGACTGCCCATAGGGGTAGGGATAGCTGGGGCGCTGGCAATCGGCGTGGCGGTAGGCCTGGTCAACGGTCTGCTGACGATCCGCACCTCCGTGCCCTCGCTCATCATTACTCTGGCCACGCTGGTCGCTATGCAGGGGGTTGTGCTCAGTGCTTCGGTGCTCCTAACCGGCAACGCCAGCGTTGCCCTAACGGCGCCGGACTGGGCGAAATTCCTGTTCGGACAGTTGATCGGTGGTAGCCACCAGGTCATCATCGTCTGGTGGATCGCATTCGCCGCTGTCACAGGCTTCGTTCTGCACAAGACCCGTTACGGAAACTGGCTGTTTGCAATGGGCGGCGACCGCGTCAGCGCCCGCAACGCCGGCATTCCGACAGACCGCGTGACCATTGCGCTGTTTGTGTTGTCCGCAGTCAGCGCCACCTTCGTCGGGATCTGTCAGGCGGTCCTGTTCAATTCCGCCCAGGTCTCCGGCGGCATGAGCTTCATCTTCAATGCCATCGTCTCCGTGGTGGTGGGCGGTGTGCTGCTTACCGGCGGTTTCGGTTCGGTTATTGGTATCTTCGTCGGCACCGTCACCTTCGCCATCGTCAGCCAGGGCATCTACTTCACCCAGATTGACCGGAACTGGTCGAACCTGATCATCGGCGTGATGCTTCTGGTGGCGGTGATGATGAACCAGTCCTTCCGCGACCTGGCTCTGTATTTCAGGCCGCGGCGCGAGCGAAGCGTGCCGCGGGAGCCAGCAAACCCATGAAAAATGATCTGCTACAGCAGCCAAGCAATGGGCTCGCATCGATCAACGAGCATCGACCTTCAATTTCCTCGCCTATCAACAGTGTCAGGCCAGCCGGATCGCAGATGGGAGATGAGCCCGCCATGAACGATAAACCTGCCATTCTCGAACTGAGAAACATCAACAAGTCCTTCGGACCAATCGACGTCCTGCATGACATTTCGCTGACGGTGCGCGCCGGCGAAGTGCTTTGTCTGCTCGGTGACAACGGCGCCGGCAAGTCGACCCTCATCAAAACGCTCGCCGGAGTCCACAAACCCACCAGCGGCCAGATACTGATGGACGGTCAGCCGGTTACCTTCTCTGGACCTCGGGAGGCCCAGGCACAAGGAATCGCCACAGTGCACCAGTTCGGCGGCACCTTCCCGCTGATGAGCATCGGGCGGTCCTTCTTTGTCGGCGTAGAGCCGACCAAAGGCTGGGGACCGTTCAAGGTGTACGACCGCAAGCGCGCCAACGAGATCGCGGTGAAAGCGGTACGCGACTTCGGAATCACACGCATCGATGATGGTGACCGCCTGGTTGGGGGGCTGTCCGGCGGCGAGCGCCAGTCGCTCGCCATTGCTCGTGCTGTGTATTTTGGAGCGCGCTTGCTGATCCTGGACGAGCCGACCGCGGCGCTCGGCGTCAAGCAGGCTTCGCATGTGCTGCGTATCGTCAATGAGGCGAAGAGGCGCGGCCTGGCCGTCGTCTTCATTACCCACCAGGTCATGCACGCAATGGCCGTCGGCGATCATTTCGCGGTGCTGATCCGCGGTGCCATCGCCGCGGATTTCCACAAGGGCGACAAGTCACGCGAGGAGATCACAGATCTGATGGCTGGCGGCGAGACCATGGCCGACCTCGAAGCCCAGGTCGAGGGTTACATGGAAACGCATGAGGGGCATCCGCCGTCCCTCCAGGTGGTGGGGGGCCCAGCCGCTCAGTAGACGCTTCCCTGGAGGCCCAGCAAGTCGGCTGCGCATCACGGCGCGCCGCTGCCCGTAAATTCGAAACACAAAGAATAGGACTGAGATGACAATCCGCATTGCGGTGATCGGCGCCGGCTTGATGGGCGCGGACCATGCCAAGATAGTTGCCGAGGAGCTTCCCGGCGCAAAGCTCCAATTGGTCTGCGACATGGATGAGCAGCGCGCTCGTCTGGTCGCCGATGAAAGTGGTGCCTTCGACATTGCCACCGACCCCAAGGGCGCCATCGCGCGACAAGACGTGGACGCCGTGATTATTGCGAGTCCCGATTTCACGCATGCGCCGCTTTCGATGGCCTGCATTGCCGCCGGCAAGCGCGTCCTATGCGAAAAACCGCTGTCACAAGCATCAGCTGACTGCATCGCGGTGATGGAAGCCGAACGGAAAGCGGGGGCGAAATTCGTCCAGCTCGGCTTCATGCGGCGTTACGACCGATCCTATCAGGAAATGAAGCAAGCGCTCGATAATGGTCATCTCGGCCGGGCGCTGATGATGCACAATTTTCACCGCAATGTTGAAACGCCTGCGGCCGACTTTACCGGCGCGATGGCTATCACCAATTCGGCCCCGCACGAATTCGATGTGGTGCGATATGTGCTCGGCACCGAATATGCTGCCATCTCTGCATTCCAGCCAAGCCGCTCGGACGCGCGTGTGGCACCTGTCGTCATGGTGTTGGAAACCGTCGACGGGCAGCTCGTCAATATCGAGATCAACAACAACGCCGCCTACGGCTATGACGTCCGCGCCGAACTGATCGGCGAGCGCGGAGCGGTGGCGACGAAGAACATTGCCTACACCCGCAGGGAGTCGGCGCTTGCCCAAAGCACAAGCTACGACGCCGACTGGCGGACCCGGTACTACGATGCCTATCGCCGCCAGAACCGCGACTTCCTTCGCTTTGTCATGACCGGTGAGTTCCCCGCGACCGCCTCGGATTGCTGGGACGGCTACTGCGCCGCCGTCGTTGCCGAGGCCGGCGTGGTAGCGCTGAAGGAAGCCCGTCGTACGCCTGTCCAGATGATTGCAAAGCCGGAGTTCTACGCGTGAAGCTGGGTTTCGTTTCAGACAGTCTCGGCAATCTGCCGTTCGAGGCGGTGCTTATTCATGCCCAGCGCATGGGGGTATCCGGCATCGAGGTGAACACCTGCGGCTGGTCGACCGCCCCGCATTTCCGGCTTTCGTCCATGCTGGGTAACAGGGAAGCGCAGAAGCGGATTGCTGCAGCTTTCGTGGAACGCGGCCTGGAGATCATAAGCCTCAACGCCAACGGCAATCCGCTGCACCCAACCGATCCGGCCCAAGGCCAAGGGTTGAAAGACACGATCCGCGTCGCCGGCGAGATGGGCATTCGCACCGTCTGCACCATGAGCGGTCTGCCGGCTGGCAGCGCTGGCGACAGCATGCCGAACTGGGTCGTCTCGTCCTGGCCGCCGGAAACGCAGACCATCCTTAAATATCAATGGGAAGAAAAGCTGATCCCGTTCTGGACCGAGATCGTGGCGCTGGCGAAGGAAAACGGCGTCGAGCGCATTGCGCTCGAGCTGCATGGCAATCAGTGCGTCTACAACGTGCCTTCGCTGCTGAAGCTGCGAGACGCGGTAGGACCTGTCGTGGGCGCCAATCTGGATCCCTCGCACCTGTTCTGGATGGGCGCTGACCCGCTCGTTGCCGCCGAAGCGCTGGGGGCGGCCATTTATCATGTCCATGCCAAGGACACGATGCTGAACCCGCCAGTCCAGGCAACGACCTCGCTGCTTGAGAATGGCAACCTGATGGATATTCCGGCCCGCTCGTGGAGCTACATCACTCTTGGGTTCGGCCATGGTGAGGAGTGGTGGCGGCAATTCTGTTATCGGCTCAAGATGGCTGGCTACGACGGCTGGCTTTCCATCGAGCACGAGGACGTACTTCTGAACTCGCTGGAGGGGCTCGAAAAATCCGTCGCGCTCCTCCAGAGCGTGATGCCGTCAGCTTCCGCAGACTTCAAACCGCAAGATATCTGAGGAGAGACTCAATGCCCTGGGTTGACGCTTGTGCCGCTGACGAAATCGAAGCCGAGGAAGCCAAGCGCTTCGAGAATGGCGGCCGTACCTTCGCGATCTTCCGCAACGACGCGGATGAATACTATTGTACAGACGGGCTGTGCACGCATGAGAAGATCCACCTGGCGGACGGTCTCGTCATGGGTAATACGGTTGAGTGCCCCAAGCACGCTTCCGTTTTCGACTTCACGACCGGCGAAGTAGAGACGCCCCCGGCTTGCGAGAACCTCAAGACTTACAAGACGAAGGTCGAGAACGGCCGCGTCATGGTCGAGGTTTGAGCCGTCATGAGCGAACCCCTCCAGTTGGCCGCCTGCGCCGAGATGCTTTGGCTTGATCGTCCGATGGCTTGGCGCGTCGCACGTCTGCATGAGATGGGTTTCGGCGTCGGATTGTGGAATTGGCCGGACCATGACCTCGCAGCGCTCGAGAAGTCGGGGGCGACTTTCACGATCATGAACGGCTACCTCGAAGGAAGGCTCGCCGACGACGAGGGCGCCGACATGCTCTTGAAGTCCGCCCTGGAGACCGCAAGAGTCGGAAAGCGCCTCGGGATTGCCAGGCTCAACCTGCACGGCACCGGGCTCGGCGACGGCGGTATTCCTATTGTGAAGTCCGAAGTCGAGACCGGCCCCATGTGGCTGAAGGCGCGGGACACCTTGAACCGCATCTGCGACATGGCCGAGGCCGAAGATGTCGTCTTCACGCTTGAAAACCTGAACCTGCTTGACCACCCGGGCTGCCCCTTCGGCTCGACGGCAGCGGTGCTGGCATTGGTGTCATCGATCAATAGACACCCAACTGCGGATCAATCTCGACCTTTATCACACTCAGATCGGCGAGGGCGATATCGTGCGCTGGTGTCAGAAATGCCTGCCCTTCATCGGCGAGGTGCAGGTGGCCGACAATCCGGGTCGTTGCGAGCCGGGAACAGGCGAGATGAACTGGCCCTACATCGCGAGAGCTCTGTTCGACATGGGGTATCGCCGGGCCGGTGGGTCTGGAAGCCTTTGCCCAAAACGATCCGGAGGCAGCGCTGGTCGCTTTCCGGCGGGCTTTTACGGTGTGAGCCATGCGGGGATGCTCATTGGCGCGATGCGGGGCGGGCGTCATAATCAAGGGCGGCCCTGTCCGACCATGCTTTCCGATCGAGCGCTGCTCGCAGATTCCTTTCAAGTTCATCTGACCTGCAGTGGAGGCTAATTATGGCCATGTATCACAACCGTCCTCATGTCGAGGATATCCGAAAGATGAAGAGGAATGGACAGAAGATATCCATGCTCTTCGTCAGCACGCCCGACGAGGCAGCCGCCGCTGCCGCGGCAGGCATTCACATGCTCTCCATCGAGGGCCGATACTTTGACCAGGAAATGCGACAGGCAGCCGGCGACTGTTTCGTTCAGGTCGGTCTGCCTTACGGCGGCTGGGGCAGCTTTGCTGGCCGTCCGCTGGCTACGGCAGAGGACTATCTGCGTGCGGCTTTCCACTTTGCTGGCATTGGTGGCGACGCCTTCTACTGCTCCGCGTCCTACGACATCCAGAAGGCGCTCTGCGACAACCACCTCCCTGTCGTCGGGCATATCGGCCTGATCCCTTCGTACATCACCTGGACCGGTTGGCGCGCAATTGGAAAGAGCGCGGAAGAAGCGATACGCCTCTGGCGGCACACCCAGAAACTCGAGGAGATCGGTGTCTTCGGGGCGGAACTGGAAGTCGTGCCCGACCGGGTGGCGAAATTCCTGACCGAAAACTCGTCGCTGGTCATGCTTGGCATGGGCGCCGGCGAGCATGCAGATGCGCAATACCTCTTCACAGAGGATGTCTGCGGCTATGGCAAGAACCATAAGCCGCGGCACGGAAAGGTTTACCGGAACCTCGGCCCTGAGCTGCAGAAGATCCAGGACGAGCGCGTGGCGGCTTTCAGGGAATACAAAGCCGACGTCGATTCCGGGCGGTACCCCGGTTACGAGCACACAGTTCCGATTGGGGACGCTGACTTCGATAGCTTCATGCAAGCAGCCAAAAGGTGATAACCATGCGTGCGGGGGGACCCGATCCCTCACGAGCGGGTGTCAGACAAGTCGTAGTCCGCAACACAAAGGCGCCAACGCTCGATGAAATCAAAACGCTGATTGCCAAGAGGGAACTCATCCTTTCGGCGAAGCTAGAAACTGTTGCCCGCGTGATGTTTGCAGAGCCGGATTACGTCGCCTTCGAGAATTCTGCCTGCATCGCTCGCAGGTGCAACGTGTCGACAACAACTTTATCTCGCCTCGCTCCGCGCCTTGGCTTCAGGTCTTTCAAAGAAATGCAGAACTGCTTCCGAAATCAGATCCTTGATCGAAGGGCCAAGCGCAAGCCGAGCGGATAACGCGGCACATCGATCACTGAGAGTCAGATCCGCGCCTCGAGCAAGCCCGCGGGCCAAAGTTCAGCGTTCTAGCCCGGTATTCCCAGAAGCTGACTTTCTGCTTACCGGCCCCATTTCAGTCATCCGCAGGCACCGTTCCTGAGAGCAACACATCGTTTCAGCGAGCAGCGATTGCCGCTCCGGCAGCGGGTTAATCAAAGGGTGTAGTGGCGCGAAATCGACGCTGCATTGTTGGGCAGGGAAGACCGTGCGCTCGACCGTACTGACGGCCGAGGAAGAGGCGATGGTCGTCGCCCTTTCGCAAGCATACGCTGTTGCCTCTGGATGATTGTCTCTATGCGCTGCAGGCGACGCACCTGACGCGGTCGTCCTTGCCCCATTGCTTTCAGCGCCACGGGGTCAGCCGCCTGCCCGAGGTCGCCGCCAAGCGGCCCTTCAAGTGTTACCCGATCGGCTACTTCCACATCGACATCGCCGAGGTCCGAACAGAGGAGGGCAAGCTCCACCTCTTCGGGGCGGTGGACCGGACCTCGAAGTTCGCCTTCGCTCGGCTAATGCAGAAGGCGACAACGTCACCGCCAGGACTTTCCTCGAGGAGTTGGTCGAAGCCGTCCCCAACAAGATCCACACCGTGCTTACCGACAATGGCATCCAGTTCGCCGACTGCCCAAGAACCGGGACGGCCCAACCGCAAGCTGGCGCGCGGCCATCCTTTCGATCGGGCATGCGGCGCTTATGGCATCGAGCACTGCGTCACCAAGCCTAACAACCCCTGGACCAACGGTCAGGTCGAATGGATGAACCGAACGCTGAAGGAGGCAACCGTCCGGCGATATCACTACGAGACCCACCGTCACCTCGAAAATCACCTGCCGCCTTTCTCGACGGCTACAACTTGGCCAGGCGGCGAGAGACCTTCGCGGTCTTACACCCTACGAAGCCATCTGTACGGCCTGGGCCAACCAGCCAAGCCGTTTCCGGCTTGACCCGGTCCACTGCTAGGCTTTCAGGCGATGGTCGACTGCATGTTGGAAGTAGGCTGGACGCGGAGCGAGACCTTGCGGGCGCTGAAGCGGCTCATTGCCGCCGACAATTGACCCAGAAAGAGAATGCCAGGACGGAAACGCACCTCGCAATTGCGCGGGCCCTGATGCGCGCCGGCCGTTCGGTCTAGGCAGATATTTGAAACAAATGGCCAGCGCGGTTGCCGGTGAAAGTATTGCCTAAAATCGCGCCGACCATTGCGGCTCTTTGAGGATTGGCGCCTGCGAGAGCTAGAGCCCGGCAATAGGCTGACAACCGCTGCTTGCGCCTTGGTTAAAAACGTACAGTCGAGTCCCGTTGAACCCTAGACCAATAGGGATATGAATCGTTACCGTCACCGACTGAGGTTGTGGGCAACGGTGATTGAGAGTTCGTCGTGCTCCCGCCCTTTGATGGGAGTTGGCATCATGGACCAACCAGGTGATCAGGTATCTGCTTTTGACTGTGATATCCTGCGTAGCACCTTCGTAAAATCCGTCATCGAGCGAACATTCCCGAAGACCAATGGCGGACACAAGCCGCTCTTTTGATCCGCGACTTTACGGGCAGCAGCGTCATTGATCCCGAGTTGCTGGAGTGGATCGTGCGGAAGTAGCCGGCGCCAGCGGCTATTGCCTCCAAGGGCCGTGGCCCTCCCGTGCCTTATGATGAAGGGTAGCCACCACGCAAAAGCCCACGCCTCTGGCGGAGAACGCGCGCCGATCAGGTGTGCGTATCCCGATGTTCGGCAGAGATGGGTGAGCATCCCCTGCCGCAAGCGAGAAACTTTCAGAGATGCTAATGTTCATACCCTGCGATGGAAGGCCCGCCGCCCCATTTGCGAAACGACGGTTCCCTGCCCCGCCCCTGGGAACTAGCTCTGGTCGGCAGCCTCGAGAAGATGCCGTCGGGTCGAGCCCCAATCGCCAGAATCCACGGGGTAGACTACTAGAACCGAAACACGATCCCGGCCCGCCTGCGGTAGCACCGGACGCGCCGGCGACCATGTCGCCAGTAACTACGGCAGACCCTTCTCCAGCCCCGCCGGCGGTGGTGGCGGCGGCGATAGTGGCCGTAATCTGGGTCGTAATCTGGGTCGTAATCTGAATCTGGGTCGTAATAAGGGTCGTGGTAGCGCCGATGGTAGACCGGCTCCACTTCCGCCTGAGTACCTTCGTCATCGAAGGTCGGTGAGTCTGGCGCGTCGAGTTCATCGAGAATGCCGCTTTTGGCCCCTGGAACACCTGCCACTACGTCGATAGGCCGAACCGCGCTTGCAAAGGCCGCTGCCCCTGCAATGCCAAACATTGCTCTCAAGAAGGATCGCCGATCCATAGAAAGCCTCCCAGTGTTACACAACTCTAATGGTACCAACGCTTAAGGCGCGCGGCCGGAAAAGGCAGGCCTTGCGCCCGTTCCAAATTGAGGATTCGCCAACCGCGGTGCGGCCCGTGAACCCTATCAGCACAGGAAGGGACCTAGCTGCGCCCGATCTGCAAATATGGCAGCCAAGCACTATTCCGATCACGAAAAAGCTGACGGCGGTCGCGAAAAGCGGTGCGAGCAACCAGCGAGCCTGGCTAACCATTCTATCCATCTGATTTCTCCGAACTTTCCGGAGAAACAATAACCTTGGAAGCAAGCTGTTCCACGCCACATCATGGGTAAGACCATTGCGTTTTACGATCAGACTTAAGTCTTACCCTCTGCCCGACCGAAGCCTCAACCCGGAACGTTTGACGTTGCCCAAGTTCGGTTTGGCGGTCGGCTTGGACGACGTCGTGGTCGCCAGCCGCAAGAGGAGAAAATCATGAGAATGCATCTTACGGGCGCCGCTGCGGCGTTGTTGCTCTTCGCTGGTGTCGGCGCGGTCGCTGCTCAGGACGTGATTATAACGCCTGAGCAGGATACGGTCGTCCATGAGTATGTGAAGAAGCAGCCTTTGGCATCGGTGAAGGTTCCCGGCGTGGAACTCAATATCGGCACAGTGCTGCCCGAGACAGTCGAGCTGCATGAAGTGCCCGACGTCAAATACCGCTATGTCGTGATCGACAACCGGACAGTTCTGGTGGATCCGGGCACTCGCAAGATTATCAAGGTCTATGACTGACCAACCTTTCGGCTGAAGCCCGCCGTCCGTTCGATCACACGACCCCCCAGGCGCGAAACCTTCCCCTGCCCGTCATCTCGCGCAGGCCAAGCTCGCCGGCCAGATGACGAAGATGCCGAATGAGGTCCGCCCGACGGGCACGGGCCTGTGGTCGAGGTGACCACTTACTCCGTCGCAATATTTTGGAGGAATGTCGCCGACGGCGCGAAGAATAAAGCGCCGGTGATGGCGCGGCTAAAATCCAGCAATCGGTCGTAATTGCCTGGCGGTCGGCCAACGAACATGTTCTCCAGCATTTGCTCTATTCTAAGCGGCGATCGGGCGTAGCCTATGAAGTACGTGCCGAACTCACCCTTGCCGACGTCGCCGAAGGGCATGTTGTCGCGCACAATCTGCAACTGCTCTCCGTCCTCGATGATCGTGGTCAGCGCATTGTGCGCCGAGATCGGTTTCACGGCATCGTCGAGCTCGACATCGGAGAGTTTCTTTCTGCCGACAATTCCCTCCTGCTCCTCGATGGGGAGCGCGTTCCATGAGATACTTCTGCCGACGATCGCGGCCTTGACGGCGTCTTGATCCACCGGGTTTTCGGTCCCATCGACAAAACCGATCAGGTTGCGGTCATCGAAGTAATTGAAGCCGTGCACCTCATCCGCCACCGAGACCGCGCCATCGAGCCGCGACATGATCTGTGGCGCCGATCAACGGGATGTCATGTGCACGTTGCCGTGGCGCCGGTCGTCACGCACTCCAGGGAATCAACGCTACGAGCGCCGCGACTTGGTCCGGACGCCGCTTCCACCACACGTCCCTCGCACCCTATGCGGAAGTTCGCGACAGGCGCTGGCACACCCCGAAACACAAATCCCCATAGCTCACCGCGTGCGGCCCGCGGGTTCGTGCATGAGAGACTTTCGTACGCCTGACGGCACCCGCAACCCTTCAGCATCTCAGTCGTTCCGAGTATTTTGGCCTCCGTCCAAAAGCAGACACTATCCAGGGATAGCTGTAGGTCGACGTTGTGCCAGCGCATGTGTGCAGGGCGACTGCGGTGCGGTGTTCAGCCTATGAACTTATCCGCTCGGCTGCCACACCATATGGTTGACCGAAAGGCCATTGTCATGGCTGTGGCTCCTTTATTTTCAACTATTAACTGCTTTGCAAACTTCCCGTTGACGCTTCCGGTCTGCTAGAGTTAATAATCTCCTAATATAAGAATTACCTAAAACTCGTGATCGGCAACCAACGAGTTGAGACGATGCAATTGGGGTGGGGGAGACGCAGCGCGACGACCAATGTCGTCGCAGCCATCACCATCGAGCCACCACCTGCCTGCGAACGGCCAGTTTAAGCGGGCTGCTCGTAGCGTGGCGGCTTCTTGGGTGATGCGCTGACAATCCACCTCCGCCCCAATTGTGTGCGGATCGCGTAATGACTGCTTCGACAGGAGCAGTTGGTCTTTCAGGGCGGTTAATAAACAGATGTTGGGGCGTCTGTTCTTAAACAAACAAGGGGGTTGAAAATGGCTACTTCTCTTATCGGCGGGAGCGGGACCGACGTCATCGTCGCCGGAGGCGGCAATGACTATATTAATGGTGGGTCAGGCGCCGATACGCTCGATGGAGGCAGTGGTTTCGATACCGTCCTGGGCGGATCGGGAGCGGACACGCTTATCTATCGAGCCTGGGAAAATCAGTACAAGATTGACAGCCAAACAACCTTCTCCGGCTACGACGTCTACGACGGCGGGAACGGCAATGCTGCGAAAGGCACTGCCGAGGTCGATACGCTCGCTATCTATCTAAGCAATGATCAACTAGCCAATACGTCATTCATGGCGGCATTTACCGCCGAAATTGCTCAGTTTCGTGCCTTCATTGGTGCGAACTCGAACTCGAATACCGGCCAAGCCGGTCAAGCAGAATTCACATTCACCACGATCAACCTCAAGGTTTCCGCGATCGAGCAGGTTGTCGTTCTCGATAGCAACGGACATGTTCCTGTCTCCGTAAATATTGTCGACTCTTCCTTAAATGATGGTGACAACAACTCGGTCGTGATGTTCACCTTTATTGGCCCGGTGACAGGCTTCGATTCTGCCGATGTTACGACAACGAATGGCACGCTGACTGATTTTGTGAAGATCGATGCTTCTCATTATACGGCAAAGTTCACGGCCGCAGACGGTTTTGGTGGTCTTGGCTCTGTTTCGGTAACGGCCGGCGGTTACACCGACGCTGCCGGCAACGCTGGCGCTACGGGCTCCGATACAGTCGCCATCGACACGCTGCGGCCGACGGCAACCATCGTGGTGGCCGACGCCGCCCTGCAAGCCGGCGAGACCTCGCTGGTGACCATCACCTTCTCGGAAGCGGTGAGCGGCTTCGACAACGGCGACCTCTCGATCGCGAACGGCACGCTGTCGGCGGTGGCTTCGGGCGACGGCGGCGTCACCTGGACGGCGATCTTCACCCCGACCGCCAACATCCAGGACACGACCAACCTCATCACGCTGGCCAACGCCAGCGTCAGCGACGCGGCGGGCAACACCAACAGCGGCACCACCGATTCCAACAATTACGCCATCGACACGCTGCGGCCGACGGCAACCATCGTGGTGGCCGACGCCGCCCTGCAAGCCGGCGAGACCTCGCTGGTGACCATC